>NZ_JADYWN010000026.1:0-54352 GCF_015864805.1 Pseudoalteromonas sp. NZS127
TGTAGTAAGCAT
Source organism: Pseudoalteromonas sp. NZS127 (assembly GCF_015864805.1). Taxonomy (NCBI): domain Bacteria; kingdom Pseudomonadati; phylum Pseudomonadota; class Gammaproteobacteria; order Alteromonadales; family Pseudoalteromonadaceae; genus Pseudoalteromonas; species Pseudoalteromonas sp. NZS127. The sequence continues at coordinate 13 of NZ_JADYWN010000026.1, forward strand.
CAGTACGCCAACGAAGAATAGAGTTGTAAACAAAACGCGTACAGCCAAACGTCTGTTCAAGTAAGGTTACTTGCTCAGGTGTTGGGTAGAACCGTTGTTTAACCGCTATCTCTTTCATGCCTTACAAGATATACAGTGTTTTCGTAAGATTCAAGCTCTATTGTTAGCGCGTTGCGCTAAAACCTTACATCCCCGACCTTTAGGACGGAGTTTTTCGGCTCAAATGATAAATATTCCCTTTTATCAATAATGAAACACCCCTAAATAAAAACATTTAGTTAACTTTTATTTGACATCTTGGAGCCTGATTAGGATATATCAGTATACTTTTTACAGCAAGCGTCGACAGAATATTTAGTTTTTGAGGTTGGTTTGGGCTTCCCAGCTTTCGCATCTTATCGTGTGGGTATCTCTTACACTTAATTATTCGCTTTTTAATCGTGGCAAAAAATTCAGCAATCGTATTATCATGATAATGCGGTTGACGCCTGAAGCTGCTGTAATTGCTCAAGCGAATCTGCTAATTTTCGTGATATGTTATTCATGTTTGCGCCCCTTTGTATAGCAATTTACCTGTGGCTATATTTTAAAAATATCCATGAACTATCAATATTAAAAAATACCAAAGCTATATGAATTTGTTGCGATATTAAAATTATGGCTAGTGTTATTAATCAGGTTCATAGTGATAGGTTAATTATGCTGAATTAGGTAGTGGCTTAGACGGCTTGGGGAATATATAGTTATCAGCAATTAATAATTATGGTGTATAAAACGCCAAAATGGGGTGAAGTCGATTTCCTCAAGTTTATAATGAGCCTGGTGTAACTGCCCTCTTTTAAATTTTAAAAAATACTTAGTAAGAAGAAAAGTAACACTACTGGCAAATTAGAGCCAAATCAAAGTAGCTACTCTTCTCTTAGTAATTCATTAATATTTACCATATGATTATTTAAAGGTGGTTCATTAGATATCGAGCATTAAATTTGCGTAATGTTCATAGGGTATCTAGCGAGGTTTTGACACCTACTTTGGGAGCAGCTAAACGCGCTTTTGCTACAGTAATTAACGCTTCATCCTCACTTGTCAGTAGCGCGGATTTAAACGGCAACGCCTCTCTTTGTGCAACGTATTCTAGTGTCTGCCTTAGTAGCTCTGACGGAGTTATACCTAATTTTTCTAGTGCAGCGTAAGAACGCTTTTTCACATCATCATCGACACGAAAACTTATAGTACCCATAACGACCCTGTATTTATATATTGATTTACTGATTGTATTAAATTTATACCAGAGTACAAGTTAAAATATATTTCTGACACCTCGTACGATATTCCCACAAAACAGAAGTTTACTTCCCTTTTAATCATAAAAATTGTAATTTTCGGAAGTATTCTTCCTGGGATGGTCATGAGTCTAATATTTCAATTGTTTGTAAGCGAGCATTTAAACAGTGCGCTTACGCTATTAATATCCATAATGAGAGATTAAGGCTAATAGCTTAAATAATTTGTGGCGGTAGGTAGTACCGACACATTAAATGCTTGTAAGAGGTTTTAGAAGTCTAAAGTGATCTAGTATCACAATGCTTAAACCGTTGACGACAAGAATCCCCTTGATTTATCAAGGGGTACTTCAACAAAAAAGAGAATAAGATTTCGTTTGCGCCTATTTATGACTTTGCGCCAATGAAAGCAGATCCTGAAATGGTAACGCGATTGTTTAAGTGGGGTGACGGTTTTGAACGTGGAGGCAAGGTAAACTTTTTGCAAGTAGCCGAGCAACTCTCACCTATGTGTGATCCAAATGAATTGATTGCATACCTTCAAGAAATAGCCAAAAGGCTCAAAAATCTGCCAACGCTACTTTTAGATGCCGGTTGCCCAAGTTATTAAGCGACAATTACGGTGGCCGGTCTAGCGACAATTATCTTGGCCGGTTTATCTGATAAGGTTCGGTACAGCAGAACGGAGGAGTTCACTGTGCCGGGAACACGAATCACTGATCAGCAGGTCACTATTTATATGAAACATAGAAAGCGTAATAGCCAAGTTATCGCGGCTGCGAAAGCAGGTATTTCTGAACGTTCAGCAAGGCGCATTGATAAACTGGATGAGCAGCCATTGTCTAATAAACGCCAATGGCGAACGCGTATAGATCCACTTGAGTCTATCTGAGACAGTATTGTTGGCCAGTTACGTTTTCAGAGAGCCCGGTGTATATCCATGCTTTTATGAAGAACTCGAATAATTACAACTTCTTTCTTGCCGAATTCTTTGTAATAGATGACATGACTCCCTTGCGGTCGCTTTCTATAGCCTTCTCTAATGTAATCACAAATATAACCTAGCTCTGGTTCTTCTGCAATTTGATGAAAAACGCTATCAAGTAATTTTAAATAGTCATTTCTCTGCTGCCTGCCCCAGTTAAGTTACGTGTAACGAGCGATTTTTATTAAATCTGATTTAGCTTTTTTAGATATATGAAATTTCATATCAATGATTTTCTTTATCTAAGTCACTCAATAGTGTGTCATATGAATAGTCAGCTATTCCGCTGTTTTCTCCCTCAACCAACATATTCCTTAGATTGTTCATTTTCAATTCTTGATCTTCTAAGGCTCTTAATCCAGCTCTTAGAACTTCACTTGCAGATCCATACCTACCAGTCTCTAATTGCTGACTAATAAATGAGTCAAAATGCTCACCTAATGTAACACTTGTATTTTTCGCCATGCCAACCTCCAATACCAATATTTAATATATTCTGGTATCAAAAACATATCAAGTCAATTAAGAAAGACAAAAAATGCCTCCTAACCCTACGTCGCTAAAGTATAAGCAACTATTTTTTAGCTTCTTATTAAGGCGGTATGGTTGAAATTTAAATCAAATAACCCCTTACTTTGAATAACGTAACTCGGTTCTTTGAGAAGTTCGACTTGCTCTGTAAACATAACTGAGCTGAATAGTTTTAAACTTTTAAAAATCACCTAGCAATTAAAAATCGAGCCTATAAATCACACGTTCATTAAGCTAAACATTCAACCATTATCAAAAATAGTTGAATGTTTAGCGCGTGTTATTTTAAAAGTTGATGAACACCGACACTTGCAATAATACAATAGCAAGCACGATATAGATTAGCCAAAGTGGAAAAATAAATTTAGCCCATTCGCCCCATCCAACCCGTGCAGTCGCTAGGTAGGCTAATAAAGTGCCTGAAGTAGGGGTAAGAATATTGGTTATACCATTACCAAACAAAAATGCGACTATAGTTGTTTGTTCAGATACGCCTGCTAAATTACCAATTGGCCCTAAGATAGGCATGCTTACGGCTGCTTGCCCTGACGTTGAAGGAATTAGAAAATCTAACATTAATTGTGATACAAACATGCCTGTCGCAGCGAAGTAAGCATTACCTTCACCTATAAATGACATTAAAAAATGTACAATTGAATCTAAAACCATGCCTTGCTTTAGCACCACAGCAACTGCAGTTGCTACGCCAATGAGTATGCTAGCAAGTAACACTTTTTTCATTCCGTCAACAAACGCTTGCGCGGCTTGGTTTGCACTGAGACCTGAAATAGCAGCAAGCACCATACTAAGTGCGATATAATAGGCGCTTAGTGCATGGTGTTTCCAATGCCATTGTGTTGATGCATAAACTAATAAAGCAATACCACTAGTAAGAGTAAGCAATATGATGACATGGCGTGTTGATAGTTTTTCGCTATGAAAATGTACTTGCTCATTTTTAAAACCTTGGCGCTTAATCATAAAAAGTACAAAGCCAATGCCGACAGCTAAAAATGCTAGATAAAAGAAAAACCGTACACTTGCTCCACTGAAAATCTGTAGCCCGAGTAGAGGTTGAGCAATAGTTAAAGGTAATGGGTTTGTTACCGATGACAAATACCCTGCCTTTACTGCAACACATACAATAGCGAAGCCTATAATATTAGGTAACCCTAATCGGTTGGCCATGCCAACCATGAGTGGGATTATAAGTAAATATTCAGATGCTAAACCTAAAAACGTACTGCCTGCGGAGAATACGATCATGAGCAGAATAACGAGCACATAAATATTACCCTGTACTAAGCTCAGTAACCTTTCAAGCCCTGCATCTATCGTACCCGCCTTTGTAAGAATACCAAACATACCACCAATGATAAGTACCATAAATATTAACCCTGAGCCTTGTTCAAGGCCTGAAGGGATCGCCATAAATGTACCAATAATACTCACCGGTTCGGCTTTTACTAAATCCGCATCTTGATAATTGAATAGGTTTGATAACGACTTATCTTTATCAATAATATTATAACTGTTGGCAACTACCATATTGCCGTCTCTTTCATATACTCCAGAGTCAACAATATAAGTAAGTAGCGTAGCTAAAAACAAGATACCTAACAGTATGATAATAGGGTTCAAGCCCTTCTTTTCATTACTATAATTTTTTTCGCTCATTATTATTTACCTACTTGAGCAGACACATAAGCAGCTAATTGTTGAGCCACAAAGGAAGTATCACGCTTAAATTGCTCATAATTTTCATTTTTTTCGAATTTTTTCTCATTCATATATAAAGCACGATTTACTTCTATTTGTACAGAGTGGCGATTTGCAGCAACATTACCGTAATTACTCACCAAATACCCGCCTTTATAGGGTGTATTTTTTACCACTTTATAGCCTTTATGAGTGAATGCTTGGGCAATCACATTTACAAATTCAGGATCTGCTGATTGGCCATCTTTATCACCCAAAATTATATCAGGACGTGCTATACCTGCATCGATGTTCATGCCATTCCCTACTGACTTCATAGAGTGACAATCAACATGCCATACACCTTGGTGTCGAGTGTATAAATCATCTAATAAAGTCTGCAGTTGGGTATGGTATGGCGAATAGTAATGATCAATACGATGGGTTACTTCTTCTCGCGTTAACTTTCTATCATACATGGCTTTTCCGGGTAAGGCGTAACGACGAATTAAGCCCATGCCACGGTCGCTGTATTTAGTCGGTTTACATCGATCCCATGACTCATCTAATAATGCGGGATCAATATCATCTGGTGCACGATTTGGATCTATATACATACGTGAGAAATTTGCATGCAATAAGTAACCTCCCTTTCCAGTAATGGGTTGCCAAATATCGTCTATAAAGGCATCCCACCCCGACTTTATAAACTCTAAGGGTACTTGTGCATTAAAATCATCGGGGCAATGAATCCCGCTGTGTGGTGAATCGAACACCAAGGGTATTTCTTCTGACTCAATTGGGGTTAACAAACTGAAAGCCGACTTCATAAATTTATCTCCTAGTTATATAAACATAGCCTGCCCAAAAGCAGGCTTAACGACTTTCATTAAAGTGAGTAAGTGAGTTGCAAATACATATAACGGCCAACTGGATTATAGGTATTTTGATCAAAGTTAATATTTAAATTAGTTAACGAAGCAGGTGGCTGCTTATCGCCAAGGTTATTAACCCCTAATTTAACACCAAGGTTGTTTGCAAACTGATAACCACCAGAGATATTGTGATAGGTCACAGAGCCTATACCGCGAGGCTCTCCTAGAAATTGCTCAGTCGTAGAGTCGATATGACGAAGGTTATAATTAGCTGTCCATCCATTATATTTCCACGTACTTGAGAAAGTACCGCGCCATTCAGGGTAAGATTCACGTGATGCTGCAGTGCCTACTAAATCTTCCTGCTCTATTGAGCCATCAGACAGGGTCGTGTATTCAGTTAAAGTGTTTAATTTTGATACATTTGCATTGAACGACCAGTCACCAAAGTCTGTTTGCAACGTGTAATATGAGACAAAATCAATGCCTGAAACACGTGTCGCATTAAGATTAACCGGGCCATCTAAAATATCTATGATTTCACCGCTACTATCTCGCGTAATGGTGTCGCAATTTTTGTTTTGATAAGCACATAAATCAAGGTTATTTTGCGCACCAAACTCACTTATAGTGTTATTTATTTCGATCTCATACCAATCTAAAGTAAAGCTTAGGTTTTCAATAAGGTTAGATTCGTAAATCAAGCCTACGGTTTTGTTCTTTGAAGTTTCAGGTACTAACTGACGGTTACCGCCTGTTGTTACTTGTACGTTGCTAAATGGCTGCGAATAATCGGTTGGCACACCGCTGCAACCTGCTAAATTATTATCAGTAGAGCAAGGATCATTAACTGCTTTATAAGTTAAGCGTTCACCTTCAAAAAGTTCTAAAATTGAAGGCGCTCTGAAGCCTTCAGCCCAGTTTGCTCGTAAAGTAAGTTGCTCAAAGGGTGTATAAAGTAAGCCAACTTTGCTATTGGTAGTCGAACCAAACGTACTGTAATCTGAGTAACGTACCGCTAAACTCAGCTCTAAATATTCAGCGAGAGGCTTATCATCAAGAAGAGGAATGCTAAACTCTGCATAAGCTTCTTTTAAGTCGTATTCACCGGTAGTCCCTTCACGAGGTGAAGATGTGGTTGTTCTATAAGTGTTAATACGTGGATCTGAGTTGATGATACTGTCGGGTGTGTCTTCGCCCTTTTCTTTACGGTATTCAATACCAAAAGCTGCACCAATATAGCCTGCGGGTAGTTCATATAAAGAGCCGGTAATATTTGCGGTAAAGTCTAGTTGGCTAGCTTCATTTTTATCATGGCCAGTAAAGTTTATATAGTTAACCATGTCGTCGGTCAGTGGGGCAAAAATATTTACTGGCACACAACCTGAAACTAAGTCTGTCACATCGGCATCAATGCCTGTCGTATCACATGCACGTAAGCCTAATGCTAGCTTATCTAAATTCATTTGGTTATTAGAAGTAAATTCGCCTTTATTACTTGCCCATGATGCAAAGCTATCCCATGACCAGTCATTAGACAGTTCACCGTCTAATCCAATAGCAAATCGTGTTGTTTCAACTTTTTGCTCGTTGACTCGATAGCCATTATTCATAAAGAAAGCGTTATGTTTGAAGTCGCTACCAGAGAACTCAACCCCAAAAGGGTTTACCCTTGCGTCATCAGCAATAACAAAGCCGCGACTTCCTCGGATCGGAGATAGTGCGGGTGAAAACTGTTGATCTGATTCACGTGAATTATACAGCGCTTCAGCTTTAAAGTTTACTGAGCCTATTGGCATAACCAATTGTGTATATAATGAAGAACGCTCGCTAGGACCTGTTACATAGTTATTGTAATAACGATTATAGGTATCATCGCTATTCACTTTACGCCAGTTATCAATATTATTACCGTCCTTGCCTGGATTGCGAGTGATCCCCCCTGATGAAGGAGTAAGGCCGTTTACGGTCGCTAAATTATCTTCGAAAAAAAGCCCTTGCGGTGTCGCCGACGTTAATCCATTTAATGGAACCGCGGTTATATTTCTATCTTGTGTATAAATAGGCTTTTGATCAACATGGCTTGCAGCGAACATTAAGTTGGCATCGTTAATATTGACACCAGATAAAATATCAATATTGAACGTTTCTCTGTCGCTTTTAGTTGTTTCACCATAGGTAGTTTTTACTTCAAGGCCTTCATAGTCATCATAGGTATACAGGTTCACTACACCGGCAATAGCGTCTGCACCATAAATAGCTGTAGCACCATCTTGAAGTACTTCTACGCGTTTAATAATTGCTTGAGGAATCGTATTCATATCAACGAAATCACGAAAGCCTCGTGAACCGGCACCATTCACCCAGCGATGACCGTTAACAAGCACTAAGGAACGGTTAGCACCCAAATTACGTAAATTCAAACTAGATGAACCGTGACTAGAGCCTGCTGAGCCATTACCATTTAAGCTGGAGCCAACTGAAGGAAGTTCTTGTAATGCATCACCTAATGAGAGCGAACCATTAGCATTTAATGCCTCTAAATCAATATTTTGTATTGGACTTGCTGTCGCAGATTGGCGTTTAATACGCGAACCAGTTACTGCGATTCTTTCGACACTTTTTTCTGCCGTTACGTCTTCGGCAGATACAGTATGACTCGCAGTTAGGCATGCTGTAGCAATGGCGAGTGATATTACGGATTGCTTAAACATTAAACGTTCCATAGGTTGAGCTCCAAAAGTTTAGGTTATCATTTTATTAACCTAGACTTTACTATTTACTAAAGTGTATGCAATATTATACCTTTTAATCATTAGGCTATAACAATTCGTTATGAATGATATGCAACAGAACCAACAAAAAATTACTTTGAACAGCTTGGAAGCGTTTGACGCAGTAATAAAAACAGGCTCTGCAACAGGGGCTGCTAAATTATTAGGCTTAACTCAACCTGGTATTAGTCGACTTATTGCACAGCTTGAAAGTAAAGTTGGTTTTTCTTTATTTTATCGAGAGAAAGCACGTTTATTTCCTACTGATGAAGCAGTTGCCTTACATAAACAAGTAGAAACGTCGTTAGCAAGTGTGTACCGAGTGGAACAACTAGCAAAAAATATCCATCAATCGCATGTAGGCCATCTCAATATTGTTGCTCCTAGCAGTTTTGTTGCGGGACCTTTGGCCGAAGCCGTTGCATCATTTTTAAAAGATCACCCAAATGTAAAAATTAACTTAGATAGTCACAGTCCTGCTAGGGCTTGTGAGTTAGTTGCAAATAAAGCATTCGATTGTGGTTTTATACAGCTTCCTGAAAATCATGATAATTTACTTTGTGAACCTATAATTAGTAGTAATCTAGTGTGCGCGGTATCAAGTAGCCATCCTTTTGCTAATGCTCGAGAACTTCAGCCTGAAGATTTACGTGATGAAAGCTTAGTATTACTTGGACAAGGACGACATTCGCGTAGGAGAATTGAGCATGCATTTTTACAAAGCAATGTTCGCTTAAAAGTAAGAGTGGAAACACATACTGTACCCACTGCCTGTACATTGGCTAAACATGGGGTGGGGATTTCGATTGTAAACAAGCTGATAGCACAACAGTTTCAAAATGATGACTTAAAACTTATCCCTTTTAAGCCTGAAATAGAAATTGTTTATGGTTTTATTACTTCTACATCAGCCCCCATGAATAGGCTGACTCAGACATTTTATGATCACTGTAAAGTGCATTTTAGTCAGTTCATGGATAGCTGTGGGTTAAGTAAAAAGTAAGCAAAGATGCTGTTGTCGATCGACTAAACATTTGGCAATATGCTTATAAAATAAGGGCTTCTTAGGCACGTGAGCATTTTAAACACACTATCTAGCGTCAATTAACTTGGCCGGCTTCACTACAATTATCTTAGCCGATTGGCTCCAAACTTTATTTGCTCTTATTGAGCGCTAAGGGCGTTCAATGTAACGGCTCTACTTAGTGTAGGTGTGAATACGGACATTAGCCTACATAAACTACACAAAGATACTTACACCCTCATGCTTACTACTTCTAGCTGTATATAACTAAAAGTAGTAGATATAACCGGTTAGCCTGAGGTCACTAACCACCAGTTCCACCCATTACGCAGTAAACCCATATTGCAGTCCGGTAATGACACGGTGTATCAATTCACGGCCGCGAATTGTATCTATCATCGCGCGCGGAGGGTGATTATCAAACTGCATATGAGGCGTATCTAGCCACTGGCTCCAGCGTTTAACATCACCAAAATAAGCCACCCCGACCCCAGATAGTCTAGCTATCTCTAATGCATGTTCACTGATCTGTTTATTTAATGGCTTTTCTTTATTGCGAATTAACGTCCGCTCGGTTGTCCCTGTTGCTTTTGCAATATCACTCATATTCCAGCCCATCAAGTTAGCAAATGCACGAAGACCCGCTGTTGTGAGACCGGTTTGCGCTATTTCAATTTCCGCAAGCGGGTTTGAGCGAATGGTTAACTTCCCACATGTAACAACAGCGATAAAGTCTGGGTTTTGCCCCCTATTTTGGTTAGTTGTTCTCATCTGTAACTTACCTCAATTTATAGAGCTATCATTGATTATAGTGACAGCTGTGTAACGCTACAATGTCGGCCTGCTTGGCTCTGGTTCAGACGTACTTTAGAAAAATTATCATTAATAGAACTACCTTGCTCTTCAGTTGTAACATTAAACCAGCCTATTAAACTACAAAACCACCGTTTTTTTTATGCCCGCGAGAGCCCTCCCCTGTGTCCAAGCACCTAGCTCAGACTGCTTCGTATAAAGCAATAGTCAATATGATCCGGTCTTTTGCTGCAGGGCTTTTTTACTTTGTTACCTTATCCCTTAAAAAACTTTTTTCACTCATTAAAAAACAAAATAATTTTTAAAACAGCAGCTTAACTAACTAGTACTTTTTCTGAAAGGATATCTGTCTTTGATATTTTGAATATTCAATTAAGCAAATAGAGAGTTTTAAAATGAATATTGAATTAGAAAAAGTAGGTGTAAAAACAGCCATAGAACATTGCCTCACTAACAGTGATGCGTCGCATTTTATGATAAACATTGTTAGCAGCCATCCCCCACTTATTGAATACCTTAAAGCAGCTTTTGCATCTGAGAGTGTTCACATATTGGCTTGCGCGGACAGTATTAACATGAAGCACTTTTTTGGTGTTATTCGTACTGAACTTCAAGAGAAAAGTGATGTTCAGCTCATGATTGTTAGCCATGAACTGGGTTGGCCAATAATAGAGAGTTGCCATTTGAATTTTAATACTGTGAAAGCAATGAGTGATCAAAATGCTATCTACGCAGGTGATAACACTATTTACCATGGCCAGCCTTTCTATGATGGCGATGTTTTCTAAAGCTGACGTGTTTTTTAAATAGTAGACATATTGATCCGTGAATGCCTTCTCGGTTATTGCATTAACTAATAACTGAGAAGGCTCATTTATAGATTTATTGATCCGCGTTTACATATAAAAAAGACCTAATCTGCTTTTAAAAAAGCGAAACGGTGTCGTTAACTCTAAAAAAATAAAAAAAACAGTTTTTTATTAAAAAACAATAAAAAACTAACCAATTGAAATGTAATTAAATTACTCAATAGAAAAGCGATTTTTTTAAATGCGAAATTTAGAGAGTACAAAAAGGGGTGCTCTAATTTTAGACCCATTCAAAAAATCCCTTTACGATTCCTCTTATTCACATTTTAGCTATTTGCTCATTTTGAACGTTTTTAGATGTTTATATTCAGCACTTCAAATAAGTAGGTCTACAAAGCAGGAGTTAATCGCCACAGCGGAAAGAGAATAGCTTTACCATGATTTAAGCGTGAACACGTTAATCAATAAAAATTGAAAAGGTAAATTTATGAAGTACAGAAAAGGTTTCTTTAACTTTGAATAATGTAAAAAAAGGGGTGGGCTATTTGAGCATGCTTGTGAACTATTTGTCGAAATAATCACTTTCTCCTTTTTTTAAGAGCTTCTTCCATATATTAATGAGTAATACAAATAAACCAGTAAGAAAACAAAAAACAATATTTAAGCATTGTTTTTTATATTACAAAAAAGGTTTATTTAACTTTAAATAATACAAAAAAAGCACCTTTTGAAAAAAAATGTCCATTTAAATGACCAAAATGCAGTTTTTTGATTCAGAAAAGTGCTTATAAGTGTAGTTTCAAATTTGAGCATAACAAAGAAGCAACCTAAAACAGGTTGCCAGTTTAGATTAAATTTACGGGAAAATAATGAAACACAAACAAAAAGCTATTCCGCTTGCTAAGGCAAAATTACAAACTCACCCACTATTAGGAGAGCTGATTAAAGATGATATCGCGGATTTAAAAGTAAACCAGTGCATTAGTGAGTTACCCATTGAGGTAATACAAACGTTATTAGATTTACATCCTTTAAAGTGCACTTTTTCTATTTTTAGTAAAGCTCAGAGCAATATTAATTAATAACAAAATGAACATATCGATAATCATAAAATTAAATTATATAGGGAGCTATTGTTGTGCCAAAGATTAAAAAACTACCGTTAAACGCGCTTGAATTGCAACAGCACCCAACGCTGACTGCTTTGGTATCAGACGAGAAATTTACGCAGAAAAAACTACCCGACATCCAGTTTCTTTCAATTGAACAGCTTCAATGTTTGCTTGATTCTAGCCCTATACCTGTACTTAAGAGTGAAAAAGAAGGGCTGTATGTTGCATTAGCCGCTATGCCTCTAATTAACGTTATCCTCAGTCATGATGCAGCTTTCAAGTTGAATGTATCGCTGATTATTTATGATGAATCTGAGCCAATAATTTCTACCCATGCACTTATAAAGCCGGCGCTACTTGCACCTGAATTAAAATCTTTACCGCAGCAATTACACAGCCGGCATAACAACGCTAAGTCACTTAATTTAGCTGTACCCAGTAAAAAACAGCTTAGTCATTTAGCTCAAGTATCTCCGTCAAGTATTAGAGGAGGTAAATGAACCTGATAAAAACTGAATTCATTTGCATAATTTTTTGAATAAATACCATGGGATTTATTCATGTTTTTAAGCGTCACTAGTGTGCTGAGGTAGGCCTACTATTTAGCTTTAAAGTTAACCAATTTCAATAACGAACAACCAGACGAGAAGTGTATAAACGATGAGTAATGAAGCCATAAAATCAAAAGAAAGATATAAAAACAGTGGAGCCCCATTCCCCAATGCTAGGCATTATGCTCTTAAGTTATTGACAGCTGTAATAAGATTAAAAAAACTATATAAACCATCACCAAGTACAAAAGTAACAGCATATGATCGCGCACTTTTTAACTTCTTATACCTATGGCTGTCTGATGCTCTCACGTCATGTAGAACAATCAAAGATATTCCAGATATCACCATTGTTAGTGGTAATAATCCTTGTCAACAACACAGTTTAAGGAGTGTCCGTAGAAATAACCCTTCATGGGTAGAATATGCTATTGCTTACCCAACTAAAGGCGGTATTAACTGGCAATGGCAACCTATTCCAAATGGTTTAAATCACTGGTTCTCTGATGCAATAACAAAAACGAAGCAAGCTAATAATTGCTGGGTGATGAGCCAAGCTGAGAAAGAGGTATTCTTATGTTTTATTAATGACAAATGGCGAACTCCTTCTGTATTAAAAGGAAAATACCTAGTTCGTAAGGATGTTTTGTTTAATTACTTCAAAAAAATGGTTCAATGCGATCCTAGTCTAACGACACCAGCAAAAGCAGTTTTACTTGGAGTTGATAACTTACATCATTCTAGTGCTTTTCATTATCAAAGACGCAGCAGTGACCAAATAAGATCTGATATTTTTATTGCCCAAACATATTACTTAGATCGACTATCGCAAGCTATCTATGAGCCTGAGCTATTAAAGCTGTTTAGCGCTGCAAAGCCTATTTTGCATAACGACTCTCAAATCATTCGCTATACGACCAAACAACAAGACTACCTATGTAGTACAGCAGGGAAAATACCTTCTTTATACTATGATATATCGACAGTAAAACGAGACTATATAAACACCCCGCCTATTTTTATAGGTTCAATACGGTATGTAAATGTTGATTCAGTACGTCGCTTTTTTCATGAACTTCACTTACAAGGCCAAAAGCTTGAGCAAAGTAAACATACGCTAGAAAGCTTACAGGAACTGTATAACTTTAGAGTATATGAACTTGCATTATTATATATCGTATTAACAAGTACACGTCCAACACACGAAATTACATTTAAAAAAGAATATTGCTTCGATAAGCACTCTGTCATCATTTTTGATAAAGGTCGTTATCGTACTATTTGGTTATGTGAATATTTTCGTCTTGCATTATTACGCTACGAGTTTTTACTGCAAAACTTGCAACGTCATTCATCAACTACTTTTGACTCTCCATTAATGTGGTTTTTGATTGATGAAAATTTAGAGGTAAAGCCATTATCAGCAAAAATTTTGCGACCGTTTATGGCTAAGTGGTGGTCAAAAGCTAATCCAGGGGAAGTAAAAATAGTACCTTATCATCTACGACACTTTTTTGCCCAGCATGCATTAACATCATTATCCTCTACGCTCACGTCTCAAGACATAAGTCGACTTATGGGGCATGCAAATTATGGAGAACAACTAGGAAGCGATGAGCTATTTCCTATCGCACTAAATAAGTTTTGCTCTTTTTTAAATAAAATCCCTGAGTTTTTAAATTTAGCTGAGGTAAAAGGAGTAAATCATGGCTAAAAAAGCACTAACGGCTCAGACTATTATTACCTACCGTGTAGAGCTAGGTATGGATTGCGAGGAAACTAGTAACCTTCAGTGGGTATGTGATCTAATTAACTCTTTGAATATTAATGAACGAGCACTATCGAAAGAGCAGCTCAACGAAATTAATAAACGAATTAAAAGTATACCCACAGGTAAACAACGAGTGCTTTTAAACGCACTTGATCACGTTTTATTTTATTTGAAAGAAATATGTAATTGGCATTTACCAGAGGTAAAAGAGCAAGCTTTTACAGATGACTCAATGATATGGCTACTTAACATACATAAAAAAAATCTACGAGCTAGTCAATGTTTTTCCCGATATGAGTCACAACGTGAATCTTTTATAGTTAAGCGATGGCATGACTTAGGTTGGGTATTGCTTGTGTTGAACTTTGAAGTGGCACCGCTGCATTTATCGTACTGGCAAAGAATATTATCAACACCTACCTGTATTGAGTTTTTCGAAGGGCAATTTACACTCAAAGTGTCACACCCTAAACCTATTGCTTCATATGCAGATGAAAGCAACACGAGCTTCACACGTTACCCACTGCCAGCTTTCCCTTTAAGGGTTTTGCAAAACTTTTATAACTATCTCCCTGAGGAGGCGTTAACAACAAAATCATTATTGGATGCTATTAATCGTTGGGTAGATACTGAGCCATATTACTTCGCTGCAATGAGCCCCGCAGAATGGTTGCGTACTTTTCAATCATTCTGGCACCACCACTATGCTGTGCCACCAAGATTATTACGTAACTTAAGTGATCCTATGCGTCATGTATCGCCACTTGAATCCACAAAATCTCATACAATTGATACGGCAAAAGAAAATGTATTATTCATTCCCCCGATGAATAAAGCGGTTGCAGGGGCAGAAAAAAAAGCACTCGCCGATGCATGGCCTCATAAAAAACTTATTAAATACTATAAATTATCATCCCAAAAAAATGTTATGAGGCCTACTGCGCCAACTTGGGATGACGACAATGTAATACCTAAACTGTTTTTTCATTTTACTGATGAGCTATTTAATGAAGGTGGAGTTCACAAAAAGACACTCCTTTCTCAAAGTATTGACCGCTATACAAACTTTTATAAAAGCTTAAACCCATTAAGCTTTGACGATGCCACGAACCCAGAAGCGTTACATTGTTGGGCACATAAAGAGTTCGAACGTTTAGATGAAAAAACAACACCGTGGCATTTATATAATTTCCTTCGCAGTGCTGCACATCAAGAGCTCACTGATGAGTTAGATCTAGAACAGTTCGAGCGCCCTGAGCTGCCTTCTCTTGTTGATCCATTTTGCTTAAATGTGTCTCAGATAAACAGCACCGTAGAGCTATTACTTTCTTCAAAAAATGGGCATGCTATGCAACGACTATTTGCCAGCATAGCAGTCATCTTAGGGTATTACGGAGCTATGCGAAGAGGCGAAGTTTTAAGGCTTTGCTTAGGTGACATTACTATTATAAACCCACAAAAAAAGCAGCTTTTTAGTATCGCTATAAGAAATACGCCAGAGGGGACGACTAAAAGTAAAAAGCCGAGAATAATTACTGTATTTATGCCAGAGCCGGCAGCCAAACTTATAGGAATATTATTAGAAATCAAAACAGGCTGCGATGACACGAAGCCTTTACTCGCTTTTGAACACGAATCTATAGGCTTGCGTTCAACCTATTATATCTACCCTGTAACTCAAGCACTAAAAGCACTATTCGGTCCTAAAGTACGTTTCCATCATTTGCGTCATGGTGGTGCTGAATTACTTTACTTACAGGGATTACATCTCGCTTATCAACGTCAAGGCTGTCACTTATCAAATATCCTTCAAGATGAAGCAACAGAGGCAATGCTATCTAAAGAAAGCTGTTTAGCACGTTTTGACTTTTGGTTAGAAGGCCGACCATTTGACGAAATGAATACCGGGTTATTATTAGACACTATAGCAAAGGAGCTGGGACACTCTAGCTACGCAACGACTCGTCGTCATTACCTTCATGGTATGGAAAAAACAATTACATTACTCAAACCTGCTTATCGTCAATACTCACGAGCAGAGCTTCGCTATATATTTGATATCCCTGTAGATTCAAATGATATTTCGCGTATTTTAAACTCACTTAGCCAAGAGTACTCATTACTTAGTAGTGAGGATAAAAAGAAGTTTCAGCCTGAGCTACCAGAGAGCCAAATTATAAAAAAACTGAAATTAAATCCCCTCATGGGAGGTAAAGTTACTACGACCAATAAACAGCCTTCTACATTTAATAAATGTGATTTTAAAACTATATGGAAGAGCTCGTTACCTGAAGATTTTATCGATAAAAATACGAATACGTTTAATTACTTTTGTAAAAAAGTATTTGAAGCACTAAATAATAAAACCTTAGACTTTAAAACAGCCAATATTCAGTGGCGTCAATTAGCAAAAGGACAATATTTTAACTTTGCCTCTAAAGAGCTAAAAGCGCTTAAAGCATTGGGTAAACCTAAAGTAATTCTTCACACACCAAAGGATAGATCAAATATCGAAACCCTTGATATTCAATTTTCGTGTAAATGCAACCAAAAGACATTGCAAGCTTTTAAAGCCCTTTGCCACAAAGGGCCATTAAAGCATTACACGGCTACTTTTTTACTAATCCAAAATAGAAAAAGTCTTAACAGTAATAAATTAAATATGGTTAAGAACCAGTTTTTACGTAAAGACGATAATTTAAACTGGCATAAAACGCCAGGTGGGAACACTCAATTAATTATCACACTGAAAACACTCATTCCTTCGACATTGCTAGCGCAAACGTTGGAACAATACTTTTTAAATATAACCTTAAAATAAGGGTAACTAATGATGGCAAAAATAGTTCTTAAACCAAAAGAGCAAACTTCGATAAGTGATTTTTTAAAGAGCGTAATAAAATTAGATGCTGAAGCTCGGATTTCATTTATTATCAATGATAAAACATGCAAAATAATTATGGGGACAGGTGATAGCATGCAAATAATCAGTCTAGATGTTGAAAAAGATTGGTTATTAAAAGATGGACAGTGGAGTCTATCAGCAAGTAGCTTTAAGCAGTGTTTGAGCCTCCATTTACAACAGACCAATATTGAAGTCGATATCGAGTACACTTCCAAAAACCCCTACCCACACGTTGACACCCTAACAAAAGGCGAGTCACGTATATATATTCTAGCTAAAGAGATAGTGGCAGAACACCTTGATTTTTTAATGTTTGTTGAACAAGCAAAGAAGCACACAATGCTGACAACCTCAGCAATAGAAATGGCCAATATCGCAAATTCATATACGCCTTACGATTCATTTGAAACGAATAAAGCAGAATCGAAAATTCGCATCGAACGTGACAACAGAATTATCCCATTTGATGTTCCTAAAGGGTTTACACCAAAATTTGACTTATTATTGAATAAGGATGGCGTTGAAAACTTAAAAAATCTCTGTGAATCAACTAAATCTAAAACAGTGACTATATATACTGATGATGAACGGGCGATATTTAGTGATGGTTATAACGTAATATCCAACTCGTTACTTTCTTTGCGAGATTATGCTAATAAAAAAGAAATAAACTACATCGTTGAGCAAAAGCTTGTTATCAGTATCTATACCTTAAAAGATGAAATTAAAATCTATCGTAATATGGGCATAGTAAAAAAAGCAAACGAAGCACTATTGTACATAGAAAGTAATTGCGTGATGCTCGCTGGATTAACGGAAGAAACTGGCGGTAATTGTTTTTTATCCACACAGGAAATCAATGAAACACCGCCTACGATTTACCGCATTAACTTAAGTGCACTTTCAAAAGTGAAAATTAGTGATATCACATCAGCTAAGCAAATCAAGTTGCAAATGTTACTAGATGAAGATGGAAAACGTAGTCTCGGTTTTTATAGCGATACAGACTCTGTCAATCCATATCAATGTATTGATGATATTGAACTTGCACCTGAAAAAATGAACAAGGTAATAGAAGCTAAAAAAGCATTGGAGAAAAAACTTGGGAAACGTGGGGAAGACTTTAGTGATCCACAACTTCCTGGTGTGGGGTTTGATGATGTTTAAATTATCTACTAACGCTAATGTGTTTATGTTGGGCGCATTAGCGTTACTCACTCACATTGTTTGCAAAAATTTCAAAATCGACAAATCAATAACAAAACACTGGACAAGCATACAGCATTTGCTATATTGATTAGTGAAATTTTGAACAATTGTGGTTCTAATACCTTAAGCGTAACAGCATAGTGGTATTAGCACGATTGAAGAAATAAATAAGCAGTTGGGGTAAAGAGGCGGCAACCTCCCTACCCCGTACCGGCTGCGCTGAGTTTAACCTGACCCAGCCGATGATCCAATTCTAACGAATTCCATCGGTGAGGGATAGATCTATTTATAGATCCATTAACTGATGGAGGCCTTTATGGCTCACATTCGCATTCGCCCCAATGGGCGTATTCAATTTGATTTACACATTTATGGGCAGCGCTTTCGTGAAGGCACTAAGCTCATGGCAACCCCTGTTAATATTAAAAAAGCCAATGCTACGCTTAAAAAAATCAATGCTGAAATTGATTTAGATACATTTCAGTACCGTGATTATTTTCCTGAAAGTAAAAAAGTGGCTAAGTTTGAAGCTTTGCAACGCGCTAAAGATCCCGATCACCTTTATCCATTTTTTAACGATTACTCGAATGAATGGTTCGATCGCCAAAAAGCAAAATGGAAAAGCAGTTACCAAAGCGTGGTACGTAATACGCTCGACCGTTACCTTATTCCTGAGTTTGGCAATATATTAGTTAATGAGATCAAGCTGGCTAATGTGGACTATTTTCGCGAAAGCTTAATGGTGTGCGATACCAAAAGGGTCCGTAAACTCTCTAATAAACGCATTAACGGTATTTTATGGCCGTTTGTGGCTATTTTAAGTTTAGCCGCCGAAGAGCATGACTTTACTTACCCATTACGCCGCTATAAAACCTTAAAAGAAGAACGCGCTAATTCACTGCCACTAACCGCAGATGAAGTACAACGCTTTTTAGAATGCACCCCTACACAGTGGCGCGATTATTTTACGGTGCGTTTTTGGACCGGTATGCGTAGCTGTGAAATACACGGTCTGCGCTGGGAAGATATCGACTTTAATCACCGCCTTATTCGTATTCGCCACAATTGGGTTAATGGTGAATTGGGGGATGTAAAAACACCTAAGTCGCGCCGCGACTTAAAAATGTGTAATACACTCTTTTCGCTATTTAAACGCTTACAAAAACAAACAACCAGTGAATTTGTGTTTACTCACAAAGGCAAACCGCTTGATACCCACTTTGTAAGCACTCAACTGTGGTACCCCACACTTAATAAAGCGGGGCTTGCACGTCGCCGCCCCTACGAAACACGCCATACCGCTGCTGTACTGCATATCGCAGCGCATGAAAACCCGCTGTACATTTCGCACATGTTGGGCCACAGCGACACACGTTTATTGTTTGACGTATACGCACCCTATGTTGCCAATGCGTCAAGGCAAGATGGCTTTGCGTTTAATGAAATGATGATTGAACGCGGGATTGCATAAAGCACACACAGGTAATGGCTATGCGTTTGATTGCTTAACGCCAAACAAACGCATCCCACACCTATAACATTTAATACTCATACCGCGCTTATGCGCATTTAATTTACTACTAACCCAAAAGAGGTTACTTATGATTTGCAAACAATGCCCAAGTAATACGTTGGCGTACCCATTAACTAAAGAGTTTGAGATAGATTTAAACGTAGCTCAAACTGCGTTTGCTAAGCTAATGGATATGCCATTAAAGCAGTTCAACAAAAGCCAATGGTATGATGAATTTAGTAACAGGATGATGTTTCAGCCTATTATTGGTTTGTTTAAACAGTACGAGTGCACCATTCCTTACTCTGCCTCTAGCCATAAGCGAGCGTGTCAAAAACACATTACACAATTTTTAGGGTATACCAAAAAGCCATCAAAGCCGCGTCGGCGAATGTTGAGCTATTTATCTCAGTATATTACTAAAGAGGGCAATATTACGCTGTGCCCTTGTGCCTTAATAGCGCAAAAAACAAACCATGCAGTGCAACTTCAAACAACGTTACAGAATAAATTAGATAACATACTTGATAATAGAAGAGTCGCAGATCAAAACTTATTATCGTTAACTGTTGAAGTGAATTATGTTCACTCAAAACACGATTATCGCTATACCTTAATCGCTGAATTTTCAGAGGCAAGAAATAAAATTGAAAAGCGCATAGCCGAGACATCCACTAAGTTACTCA
The DNA here is from genome assembly GCF_015864805.1 of Pseudoalteromonas sp. NZS127. Taxonomy (NCBI): domain Bacteria; kingdom Pseudomonadati; phylum Pseudomonadota; class Gammaproteobacteria; order Alteromonadales; family Pseudoalteromonadaceae; genus Pseudoalteromonas; species Pseudoalteromonas sp. NZS127. The sequence continues at coordinate 20,552 of NZ_JADYWN010000026.1, forward strand.
AATATGCAAAAAATATACAGGCGGTGTCTTATGACCTTGAAGACATGAACACACCTCAAAAAATTAAAACATTTAAAGCAAGCGTGAAAAAAGAGCTACAAAAATTTAGTGATGCAGCGCATGTTACTGATATTAAGGTATACACATCTGATTATGTTCCTGAGTATCAACGTCCTGACTTTAAAAACTATTTTAAACAAAAAGATAAGTACATCATTGATATTGTCATTGCCGATTACTTTATAGCACGCACAACATTGTCTTCACTTAGAAAAAGACAAGACGGTGGAAAGGTGTGTGACATGATAAGCAGTGATGCAAAAATTATTAACGACTTATACCGAATTTCAAATAAGTTTAAACTATACCCTATATGGTCGGTACAGGTAGAGCGTGGTGAAAAAGAAGGCACAGGTAAGCAGCGCATTCATGCTCACATTACATACACAAATGGTGAAACTGACTACGTGAGGAATTTTTCAAACTATCCGGGGGTCGACCAGCCTACATTACTACTGCCAACAGCTGATAAGAAAATAAAAAGCGTGCCGGCTTATGGCCCTTTTTCGCATACCCATATTATTTTTTATGTATGGAGCGGTATTATTCAAACCGAAGGTACTAGGGAGGTTATTTATAAATTTGGCATAAGTCGTTTTGATTGGGCCGATAAGCAAACATATACAGTCGATGAATGTGTGCAGTCGGTCATGAACCGACAATTAAACTACTGTCGCTCACATAATCTTGTTGCTAATGAGATTAACATTGAGCTTATTTCAACCCCTATCCCGTTTAGCGGTAATTGGGGAGGTAGCGCATTAGGCCAATTAGAAAATTGGCTTAAAAAGCCTGAGAACAATCCGCTATTAATACGCAATGATATGTCGGATGACTATAACGTGACGAGCACTAATTCAACAGAGTTCATGTGTGACGATAGGCTTAGGCAGCTGTTTGTTATTCCGTTTATTAAAAATTACATTAATACTATGGAGAGTGAGCAGCCTATTACCTTTATTGATTTAGATAACGGTGAGTGTGAGGATTTTGCTGTTCCTCGTGGCAACGACGATTAATGTTAAATGGCTATTTGGCGAGGTTTAATTTAGGTAAGTGAATATCATATCAGCCCGTTAAGTAGCGGGCTGATATGATTTATGCCTTATAGTTTTTAGTAGTTAAACGGCTGTTTTTTGAACTATAAAGAGTGGCTGCAATTATTTTGTTTACAGCCAATATTAATTTACAAGCGATTTTAAATGCTCAGTAAACTCATCACCTAAACTTTCATGGCGCATACTGTATTCTACAATGGCTTTTAAGTAACCGAGCTTATCACCACAGTCATGCGAACGGCCGCTCATATGAAACGCTTCTACTGTTTCCTGTGCTATTAGCGCATCAATCGCATCTGTAAGTTGAATTTCGCCACCCGCGCCAACGTGTGTTTTGGCTAGTAACGGCCAAATATTTTTACTTAATACATAACGGCCAACAACCGCGAGGTTTGAAGGAGCAACATCAACAGCTGGCTTTTCAACCATGGCATTAATAGCGGCGCTTTCACCTGGGGTTAGTTCTACACCGTTAATATCAGCAATACCGTATTTACTTACATCTTCCTGTGCTACAGGTTCATTAAACTAGGTGTTTTATCTTATTTAAGAATAAACATATATATTAGCTTTTATGAATAATTTTTCTCTGGTAAACCTAGTTTACATCTACAAAAGTTAATAACTTTACAGTGATTTACAAGTATTGCTAAGTAACTAATAAAGGCGACTATAAAGCCATAAAACATAATGTATTCTGGAAGTAAAAGTATTTCGCCCAAAATACCAATACCGGCAAACACTGAGGCAATAAAGCAAATTAAACCTAACGTTTGTAATGACGATAAACCTAAACGCTGACAAATATGATGTAAATGATCACGGTCGGGTTTAAAAGGAGATTTCCCTTGTTTAACCCTACGTATCATTATTGAAACCATATCCATAAGTGGCACTGCTATGAGCCATAATGCAGTTACAGGGCGAATCATCGGGTTACCTTCTGTTTGGCTTGCACCAATTAGTAACCAAATAACAGTAAAACCTATCATCATACTGCCGGCATCACCCATAAATACTTTTCGTTTATGCCCTACTAAACCTAAGTTCATTAAAATATAAGGGATCATGCAAACAACTAATAACAAACATAAGTAGCTAAGGCTTTGCTCGCCAGCAAGCAACAACAATATACCCACACTGCCAAAGGTTACTATTGATAAGCCGCCTAATAGACCATCAATACCATCAACCATATTAAAGGCATTAATACAGCCTATTACAGCAAACACAGTGACTAAGCCACCAAGTATGCCTAACTCAATAATACCAAAGCCTAATAGGTTTCCTAAGCTATGCAACTCTGCGTTAGCAAAATAAATCATAGCTACAGATATCAATACTTGTACTAACATACGTATTTTAACACTTAAATCAAAGCGATCGTCTAGTGCTCCCACTGCTGTTAAACCACATATACACAACATATATAAATTGGCATGATTAATCATACCTGGATGCGAATAGATATAATTTACTATGGTAATACATATTGCAATTCCGCCCACAAGCGGAATATTTCCAGAATGTAACTTTCGCCCAGATGGCTTATCTACTAAACCTACTCTACGCGCAACTTTCCGCATTAAAAATAAAATAGCAAAAGCAATAAAAAAAGTGAGCAACAAATCAATGATCATGAAAAGTCCTATTTTGTATACAACCAATTAACTATTACTTTAGCTAAAAGTGAAAACGAAAATTAATTTTTGAACTGATAATAAATAAACTCAAACTATAGAGCTAACATCATATTTCTCAACTGTTCTCGCCAATGTATTAAGTTCTGTTCTGGTAAAGTGTTTACTTTACAGGCTTTATCCATAACATTGTATTTAGGACGAACTGCCGGCGTTGGATAATCACGGCTTGGGATTGGCTTTACAGGTATTTTTTTTGTAAGTTTAGCTTGCTCATAAGCGATTTCCTGAATCGCTACCGCAAAGTCGTACCAGCTTGCCACACCTAAATCACTATAATGATAAATAGGATCTAACGTTTCTTGCTCTGCTAGTTGCCATAAGAACTCAGCCAGCCCCTTTGCATGTGTTGGGCAGCCTATTTGGTCGCTCACCACACTCAGCTGTTCTTTTTCGGCCATTAAACGCAACATAGTTTTTACAAAGTTATTACCATGGCTCGAATACACCCACGATGTACGTACAATTGCTGAGCCAACTGTGCAATAAGCTTTAATAGCCTGCTCGCCCGCTAATTTAGATGCACCATACACATTGACTGGGTTTGTTTTATCATTCACTTTGTAAGGCGTATTCTTTGTGCCATCAAATACAAAGTCTGTCGAAATGTGTAATAAACGAAGGCCATGTTTAGTCGCTGCTTTGGCTAAGAGCTCAACCGCGGTTGCATTAATTAGGTACGCTTCTTCTTGCTCAGACTCAGCTTTATCAACAGCGGTATAGGCTGACGCATTAATAATGACTGCTGGGTTTAATTTTGTAATAACTTGCTCAATACTTTGCGTATCCGTAATGTTTATCTCATTACGTCCGTAAGCATATGCTGTAATATGGCTTGGGCAGGTTTGCTGTAACTCCCACGCTACTTGACCATTTTTACCAATGATTAGTACATTCATATTAATGACTGCCTAAGCGTTCACGTTGGTAACTGCCATCTTGCACGTTTTTACACCATGCTTGATTATCTAAATACCATTGAATGGTTTTTAAAATACCTGATTCAAAAGTCTCTTCTGGGTGCCAGCCTAGTTCTTTATTGATTTTAGTCGCATCAATAGCATAGCGTACGTCGTGACCTGGGCGATCAGTTACATAGGTAATCAGCTCTTTAAAATCAGTAAGGTTGGCTGGTTTATCTTTAATGAGGTCATTTAGGTGATTACAAATCGTGGTCACCACTTCAATATTTTGCTTTTCGTTAAAGCCACCAATATTGTAAGTATCACCTAATTTACCTTCACTTACTACTTTGTACAGTGCACGTGCGTGGTCTTCTACAAATAACCAGTCACGTACTTGTTTACCATCGCCATAAACAGGCAACTGTTTACCTTCAAGAGCATTTAAAATAATAAGTGGAATAAGTTTTTCAGGGAAATGATACGGCCCATAATTATTTGAGCAGTTAGTTAAGACCACTGGCAATTGATAAGTACGATGCCATGCACGCACTAGATGGTCTGATGCCGCTTTTGAGGCTGAATAAGGAGAACTTGGCTCGTACGGTGTTTCTTCAGTAAACAACCCAGTTTCGCCTAAGTCACCATACACTTCATCGGTTGAAATATGATGGAAGCGAAAGCCTACTTTTTTATCATCAGCAAGGGTTGCATAATAACAACGTGCGGCCTCTAATAATTCGTATGTACCTACCACGTTTGTTTGAATAAATTCACCGGGGCCATCAATTGAGCGGTCAACATGGCTCTCTGCCGCTAAGTGCATAATAAAATCAGGCTGATACTGAGCGAATACAGCTGATACCGCCTCACGGTCGCAAATATCGCCTTGTATAAAATGATAACGAGCTGAATTTTCAACTGAACGCAATGACTCCTGGTTGCCTGCATAGGTCAATTTATCAAAATTAACCACGGTGTGCTCTGTTTCATTAATTAGAAAACGCACTAAGGCCGAGCCAATAAACCCTGCTCCACCTGTTAAAAATATTGTTTTACTCATTATTTTACTCTCTTAAAAAGCGGGTGCATCGGCATGTAATAAACCAGCTTTATCTTTCGCTGATAATAACGGTAATTTACCGTCAACAAGAGGCCACTGAATATTTAATGCAGGGTCATTCCACAACACGCTTTGCTCAAACTGTGGTGCATAATAGTCTGTGCACTTATACACAAATTCAGCACTGTCACTGGTCACATAAAAACCATGAGCAAAGCCTGCTGGCACCCAAAGTTGACGCTTATTATCATCACTGAGTAATACACCAACATGCTGACCAAAAGTAGGACTGTCTTTACGCATATCAACCGCAACATCGTAAACTTCACCGGCTATTACACGCACAAGCTTGCCTTGTGTTTGTTGGGTTTGGTAATGCAGTCCGCGTAAAATACCCTGGCCTGATTTACTGTGGTTATCTTGCACAAAGGTTACATCAGCAACATGTTCACGAAACCAATCATCACGAAAGGTTTCCATAAAAAAACCGCGCTCATCACCAAATACTTTTGGTTCAATAGTTTTTACGTCAGGGATAGCTGTATCAATATAGCGCATTAAAAAACTCGCTCTTCAATTAATTTGATCAAGTATTCACCATAACCACTTTTGAGTAAAGGTTGCGCTATTTCACGCAGCTTCGCCTCACTCAACCAGCCATTACGGTAAGCAACCTCTTCAGGGCAGTTGACTTTTAAGCCTTGGCGCTTATCAATAGTGGCAATAAATTGCGCTGCTGCGAGTAAATCATCATGTGTACCTGTATCAAGCCACGCGGTACCACGGCCCATTATTTCAACTTTTAATTCTCCGGCTTGCAAATATTGGTCAATAACATCTGTTATTTCTAACTCACCACGAGGGGATGGTTTAACATTTTTAGCAAATTCAACCACACGTGAGTCAAAAAAGTATAAACCTGGCACAGCATAATTAGATTTTGGTTCAACTGGCTTTTCTTCGATAGATATAGCAGTGCCTGAATCATCAAATTCAACTACACCATAGGCATTAGGGTTTGCAACATGATAACCGAAAACCGTACCACCACTTTGTTGTGCATTTGCTGCCTTTAGTGACTTCACTAAATCATGACCATAAAACATGTTATCACCGAGTATTAATGCTGCAGGGGCGCCATTTAAAAACTCTTCTGCCAGTATAAATGCTTGTGCTAAACCGTCTGGGCTAGGTTGTACTTTATAAGAAATAGATATACCAAAGTTTTCGCCATTACCAAGTAAGTTTTCAAAACGATGAATTTCTTCTGGGGTAGATATAATAAGTATCTCCCTGATACCTGTCTGCATTAATGTTGCAAGTGGATAATAAACCATTGGTTTATCGTAAACTGGCATCAACTGCTTACTTACTACTTTTGTTAATGGGTATAAACGGGTACCGCTTCCACCGGCTAAAATAATTCCTTTTCTCATTCAAAACGACCTTTTTAATAATTTATATCTATGAAATACTATGCATTCAGTATTGCAAGTATCTCATCAGTTTTAGTTTTCATTAAAGATATGTTCATTTTAGATTCAACATTTAATCTAACGACAGGCTCAGTATTTGAACTACGCAAATTAAAACGCCACTCCCCGTTAGCATCGCTAAACTCAAGTGATATACCATCAGTATGATCAACCAACACAGCATCAGCTTGATATTTTTCTAACACCCGTGTAATCGCTAATTGAGGATTTTCTAGTTTAGAATTAATCTCACCAGAAGATGGATAAGCGGCAATTCGTCGTGAAACTGCATCTGACAACTTTAATTTTTTAACACAGAGCAACTCAGCAACTAACAACCAAGGGATCATTCCTGAATCACAATACATAAAATCACGAAAATAATGATGGGCAGACATTTCACCACCGTAAACAGCATCTTCGCTACGCATACGCTCTTTTATAAAAGCATGTCCTGTTTTGCATACTACAGGTTTACCTCCCGCTGCGTTAACTACATCAATGGTATTCCAGGTTAAACGAGGATCATGAATAATTTTAGCTCCGGCATTTTTTTGCAAAAATGCTTCAGCTAATAAACCTACAATGTAGTAACCTTCTACAAATTGGCCTTTTTCATCAAACAAGAAACAACGGTCAAAGTCACCATCCCATGCTATGCCCATATCCGCATTGTTTGCTAATACTGCATCTATCGTATCTTGTCTACTTTCAGTTAACAGCGGATTAGGAATACCATTAGGAAAATGACCATCAGCCTCATGATTAACCTTAATAAACTCAACAGGAACATTCAGCTTAGTAAATTGTGCTTCAAGGGCATCAATAACATGCCCAGCAGCTCCGTTACCTGAATTAACCACTAACTTTAAAGGCTTAATATTATTTACATTAATGTAAGTTAATAAATGTTGCACATAAGCATCGAGAGTAGAACTTAATTTGTAAGTGCCCCTTAATAATGCTTTTTCAGTAAAAGCTTGAGTTTCAGCAAGTGTTTGAATATCAAATAAGCCGCTATCACCGCTAATTGGTTTTGATTCGTTCTTCACCAACTTCATACCATTATAATCCATAGGATTGTGGCTAGCGGTAACTTCAACACCGCCATCAACACTCAAATGCGATGTAGCAAAGTAAATTTCTTCGGTACCTGTCATCCCTAAATCAATAACATTTACACCTGCATCCATCAGACCATCAGCTAAGGCAAGTTTTAGCTCTTCTGAAGTTAAACGAATATCACCACCAACGACGACCGTTTTGGCTTTACTTTCATCGCTATGCAAAAACTCACCATAAGCGCGGCCAATACGATAGGCGATATCATTATTTAATTCTTCGCCCAATTGCCCTCGAATATCATAAGCTTTGAAACAAGTAAGCTTAGCTTTACTACTGCTTATAGTTGCTGGCATTGTTAAGCTCTCCCGTACTTATCTTCGAAGCGAACAATATCGTCCTCCCCCAAATAAGAACCAGACTGAACTTCAATTAACTCTAACTCTACTTTCCCTGGGTTTTCTAGTGCATGTATTACACCAATAGGAATATAAGTGGACTGGTTTTCAGTTAATAAAATAGTTTTATCGCCATTGGTCACTTTTGCTGTACCTGAAACAACCACCCAATGCTCTGCACGGTGATGATGCATTTGTACTGATAACTTAGCGCCAGGTTTTACCGTGATGCGCTTAACTTGAAAACGCTCACCACTATCAACAGAGTCGTATTTCCCCCAAGGGCGATAGACTTCACGGTGAGACTTGAATTCGCTTCTATCTTCGGTTTTTAGCTGGTTAACAATATCTTTTACCTTTTGCACATCCGACTTTTTCGACACTAAAATAGCATCTTTAGTTTCAACCACAACTACGTCAGCTAAGCCTATAACAGCCACTAATTTTTCTTGAGCGTTAATATATGAATTAGAAGTATCAATACTGATTACATCGCCTCTACATACATTGCCACTTGCATCTTTATTTTCTATTTCCCAAAGTGCCGACCAGCTACCTACATCACTCCAACCACAATCCATAGGTACAACCACCGCTTGAGCGGTTTTCTCCATCACTGCATAATCGATAGAGTCGTCAGGACAAAGTTCAAACGCTGCTTTATTTACCCGAACAAAATCAACATCAGATTGAATATCGGCCATAGCTCTCTCACAAGCGTGATAAATATCAGGCTGATGTGATTTTAACTCATCTAGATAACGGCTCGCTTTAAATAAAAACATACCGCTATTCCAGTAATAATTTCCACTTTCAAGATAGTTTTCCGCCGTAGCTAAATCGGGTTTCTCAACAAAGTCTGCAACAGTAAACCCGGTATCATTTATCAACTCACCGCGCTTAATATAACCATAACCGGTTTCTGGCGCTGTTGGAACAATACCAAAGGTCACTAATTTTCCTGTGTTGGCATGTTCACTAGCCAAATTAACCGATTGGCAAAATGATACTTCGTCTTGAATTACATGATCAGCAGCTAATACTAACAGCATCGGATCACTGCCTTCTTGTAATGCTTTAAATGCTGCTAGTGCAATTGCAGGGGCCGTATTACGACCAACGGGTTCTAGAATAATACCGCTATTAGCTATTTTATTAGCTCTGAATTGTTCTGCGACAGCAAAGCGATGCTCTTCATTGCAAATAACCATAGGAGCTTGGTGATCTAGACCAGACAACCTTAAAGCTGTTGCTTGCAACATTGAGCTTTCACCATGTAAGGTTAAAAACTGCTTAGGAAATTGTTGACGAGATAAAGGCCATAAACGCGAACCAGATCCGCCAGCCATAATTATAGGTAATATCATAAAGGCCTACTAATAAAAAAATGTATAAGTGTTAATAAAAAGAAAGTTTAAAACAAATCAAAATATTGCTGTTTAACGACTTTCCATGTGTAGCAACGCTTAGCAATCTCCGTCATTTTATCCGAATTATTCAATATTGACGCATTTTCTATATGGTTAACTAACTCATTAGAATTTACAAAATATTCAGCACGGTCTTCTGTAGAAGCTCTATTATAATTACAGTCGAAAGCTAAAATATTTTTATTAAAGTGCATCATTTCAACTAATGAAGGGTTCGTTCCTCCAGCTGAATGACCATGTACATAAAAAGAACACTTCTGTCGAATTAAAAATAACACGCTAAGTTCATACACAGGTGCCATTATTTCAATATTTTCATATCCTTCATATGTAGCTTTCATACGACAACCAAATTCGCTGTTATCCCAATTACCAATAAATTTAAGCCTCTTATTGGTTTTGCTAAAACTCTCTAGAATCATTTCTACATTATTTTCAGGTTCTATACGACATAACGCCAAAGCATAACCATCATCAGAAGGTGATAAAGAGTCAATTACAGCATGATCACCACCATAAGCAATAACTTCAGCTTCCAGGTCATATTCTTCAAGCACATAATCTGCTATGCCTTTATTGTCAGCCACAACTACGTCGGAATACTTTACGGCAATTTTTTCAGAAAACTTTAAAAACTTTTTAGCTAATTTCCCCCACTTATCTCTACGCCATTCCAAACCATCGATATTAGTCACTATCTTTGCTTTACTAAAAAGTCGTATAAAAGGAAGGCAAATAGCACCGGAAACACCTAAAAGTAAAATAGTGTCGGTGCGTTTATATACTGCATGAAATAAAGACCATATATCATAAAATACGCTTTGAGCGCCATTTGCATTTAGTGGAATATATTTCAAAACAGCATTTTTATATTTGTAAGGCTGTTCAGAGTAACTCTTAGATGAACAATATACAGTGATGTCATAATGCGTATCATTTTCGTCTAGTAAATTTTCAACTAACGTTTCAAAACCGCCATAACAAGCAGGAACACCTACTGTTCCAATAATACTAATCATTTACTTCGCTTACCTTTAAATACTTAAAATTATAAAAAATTAAAAAAATGTTAGATGCTAGCATCATTCCAGCAGAACATAACAACCCTAATGCCGCATCAACCGAGCTTGCAATACCATGAAAAAAATAAAAGAGAACATAACTACTAAAAAACACAGTAGAGTTAATTAACACTAAAGAGGTCTTATTCATTCTCATATAAAGCACATCAAAAAAAGCAGAGAAACACCATAAAATAACATAACCGAAAATAATTAATATTAACGAGTCAACAACAAGTAGTTTAGGATCTATTAATGCGCCAAAGAAATGAATTAATATTAACGTTAATACTGCACAACCAACTAACGAGCCAATATAATAAAAATAAATTTTGATCATTTTTACGAAATCATGTGATATTAAAAAAAATTTCGTTAAATAACCAACTATCGCCATATGAATAAGTTGTATGCCCATAGCAACTCTAAAATCAAACGAATACTTTACCATTTCTGTTTGGCCAAATGAGTTAAGCACATAAATTTTAGTTAAATTAGCAAATCCTACAACCAATAAACTATTCATGATTACAGGAATTGAAAATTTTAGCATCGAGTAATAAAACGGGTCGCGAAAATTGACTCTCAGTAGTTTACTGCTAGCAGGTTTATATTGGCTTAAATGATAAAGCAAAAATATGCTGGGCGGTAATATAAAATAACCTAGTAAAACAGTATTATTGGAAACACCAAGATAAAATAAACCAATCGCTAAGAGTATAGAAATAACGGATGCGATAATACTGATAATTAGCGGCGTTATTAGCTTCTCAGTTAGTCGCCCTTTAATTTGTACATATTGGAACAAGTTAATATGCAATGTACGCAGAATAGCCATAACATAAATAAAGAGAAAATCACTGTAAAAATAGAGAGGAACAGCAATGATCAAACTTACAATTAATAGCTGTAAGGACAACAAGTCAAATTGCTCAAAGCAATCATTGCCTTTACGGGTATACATATAACCTACATAATACTTAATGCCCATATCAAGCAGTGGGATCAAAATTATCGAAAACGCCAATGCTGCTTCTAGATTTACATACAAGCCTTCATCTTTCGTTAAATACAAAATACTCAAAGGTAGAATAAAGGCTAAACCTTTGTCTAAAAATAAAAAAAATGAATAATTAAATAATTTTTTCAATACAGTTCACTCTATAAATCATCAAAGGCATATAGCACTTCATACATATAAATAACAGCCACTTCTATTTCGTTTCTTTCAGCAGTTGAAGGTATACATCCGTATTATTACTCATAAATAATTTAGCCGCCTGCTTTGCACCCTCAAGAGAAATATGCCCGCCATCAAGACTGTAAGGTATTGTCATTCCGTTTAAAGCAAAAGAATCCGATGATTCAAACATTTCCTGTCTTTTGATAAAATATACATGATTTGTTCTAGTGGCATAATCAGCTAGCAAAAAATTTACTTCTCTGGTTAAGATATCTTTAGATTTAGGCATCTGAGATAAATCAAATGCAAATTGTTCGTTAAATAAAGAATTAGAAAACCGCTTGAGTACATTTGTGTCATAACTTGTTGGACTGGCCATGATAAAAACATTGGCCCCTTGAGCTACTGAATAATTTGCAAATTCAATTACTTCGTTTGTATATCCTTCTTCATAAATATTTCGCCATGACCCCGCTAGGATAATATTTTTATAGCTAGCCATGTTGCTGGCAACATATGCTCTATTAATCTGACACTGATGATACGCAGGATGATTAACTGGGCCAGGAAATGATTTTTCCAATGAAGGGAAACACCAATTTGTGGTAATTGATTTTATTGATAAATTATTTTTAGAAAAAATAACATCCCAAAAAGGTTCATAATGCCCACCAAAAGAATCACCGAACAAAATAGTATTAGCACTAGCTTTTTTATTACCAAGTAAACAAGAAGTACCTTCTGTTTCACCTACTACTTCTTCGCTTATTAAAAAACTATAGAAACAATAGCCATTGTCTCTCGTGGGCATCACCAATTTATCCATCAACTGAAAATATGAATCATCAACTCGATTAGTGATACCTTTATTGGCATTAATAAATAAAGAGGAGCTGAGTACAATACTGAACAGCACAAAAACGATTCTATTGACATATTTAGAATTAAGTTTACTTAGGTTGTTTTCAATCAGATAGTAACTGATAAAACCAACAGCTATTGAAGTAACAATCCCAATGAGTGCAAAAGATATACTCCCAGATCCACCCGTATAATTAATAAATACAACAATTGGCCAATGCCAAAGGTAAATTGAATATGATGCCTTGCCGATATACTGAAATGGCAGATTATTAGTTACAATAAAATCCTGCTTATTCGCTACAATGATTAAAAATGCACCAGCCACTGGAAATAGAGCTAAGTAGCCTGGCCAAGTTACACCGTCCGCTATTAATAAGTAACTTAGTATAATTAAAATAAAGCCACACCAAGCCAAAATGCTCTTTCTACTATCAGTAGTACTTAAGGGATATAGAAAAGCCAGTCCCCCTAATAACATTTCCCAAGCTCGAGTGGGTAATAAATAAAACGACGGATTTGGCCAATAGTAGCTAGCAAAAACACAAAATACAAAACCCAACAATGTTCCTACCGCAACGATTCTACTTATTTGTTTTAAGTTGAAAATTTTGCTGAACAAAAGTAAAATAATGGGATAGAGCATATAAAATTGCCACTCGACTGATAGTGACCAAGTATGTAATAGCCATTTTTCATGAGCTGCCGCATCAAAATAGCCAGATTCTCGCCAAAAGATCACATTAGAAATAAATGTGGCACTGCTTGCAACATGCAAACCAAGTGTTTCATAATCTGGAGGACTTAAAAAAAACCAAGCTAACAAAAGTAGTACTAAGCATAAAATAGAAAGTGTTGGCAGTATTCTCCTTGCTCTTGCAGCATAAAACCCAATCAGGGATAAGTTGTTTTTTTGTAAACGGCTAAAAACAATTCCGGTCATTAAATAGCCTGAGATCACGAAAAAAACATCAACGCCAGCATAACCACCTGGTAACCAACTTTCATTAAAGTGAAATAAAACTACTGCGATGACAGCAATGGCTCTCAGTCCATTTATATCTAACCTAAATCCCATTTTATTTTTAAACCTATCAAAATATTAATACAAAACATCACAAATAAATGCGACTAATTACAATTAAAAAGCAAAGACTATACGATATAAATACTAGCCATCAGAGATGTATGCCAACCGTTAATTAATTCCACTTTAATTTTCCTTTAGCAATTTCTCGAGCAATATATCAGCACTATTGCTCCAATTAAAATAATTTAAAACTGCGTTAGGCTTTACCAAACTATCCATTTCAGAGAATACTTTTTCCATTAACTGAGACATTGCTTTGACCTCGTTATCAAAGGTTCCTGAGACATACTGTTTTAATTCAGACAACGCGGTATTATCGGCACAATACGAAGGACAACCAAGCGCAACAGCTTCTAGGGGTGGAATACCAAACCCCTCGCATTTTGATGGATAAAACGCCGCCACTGCATTTTTGTACAACCAAACCAGTTCCGATTTTTCGATGCCTTGCAAATGCAGTAATTGATTATTACAGTTACTTTTTAATTGCGCGTCAAGTTCAGGATATGTCAATGCAGGTGCGCCAACTAATACTAATTTAATGTCATCACCTAAATTGGCTTGATAAAAAGCTTCAATCAATTTATGTTGGTTTTTCCTCGGTTCAAACCTGCTGACATATACAAAATACTTTTTATTTTCTAATTGTTTAATTGGGCTGTCTTCTACCGCAACAATATCGTCAATCGCATTGGGTGTTACAAGGATAGCTTCTTTAGCAATTTTAAAATGATGTCCGATACGCTGTTTTGAGTATTGCGATACTGTGAGTAACACATCACTGCGTATAGCCCCTAACCTAAACAATAAATAATTTTTAATACGATAACTTAACGGAAAGTCTTCAGGGAAGTCTAAAAACAAAATATCATGAATGGTATTAATCCACTTATTGCGCTTTCTCAACGGGGTGATGTATTGAAAGTGCGAATAATCTGGTTTTATATCTTTAGTAATTTGGTCAAACTCAACCGCTAAGCGCTTATATTTACTTGTAGAAGTTAATGGCACCCAATGAATGTTTGAGTCACTGCCAAAGTATTTAACGATACTTTCTTGCTTTGCTGTTGCAACAAAAATTTCACATTGTTCTTTTTTAGCAAGCTCTGCATATAAACCTGCGATATAGGAACTGGTTCCTTGATGCTTACCATCGAGTACATGGCCATCAACTAGAATTCTAATTTTTTTCATCTTTCCCTTAAACTTTATTAGCATGAAGCTTATCTTTTTTTAAATTCAAATTTGATATTAATATTAAAAATATAAAATAAAACTGTTTCATATCAGGTAGATCAGTACCCGTTAATTGTATAAAAACCCCAAACATAAATATTAAAGAATACAAGTTTCTACTTAAAATAATTTCACTTAGTGATAAAACAAATAAAAGAAACCCTACCACGCCCATTTCACCTAATTTAGAAAATAAAAATGAATCGCCAACAGTATGAACATGGGCCCCTTTAATTGCTATATCTCTAACTGGCCCAATTCCCTTAAGAGAACCAACTCCCGTACCAAACGGATGATTAAAAAAGTTATCTAATGAATACTCCCTAAAGCCAGAACGTTGCGATAGCGCATTATTGTCAGAGGTTAATAAGAATGAATCAAAGAAATGGTCTTCTACCTCAACAAACTCAAACAGCACACTGCCCACAGCAACAAAAGAAATTATTGCTCCCAAAAGTACAGTGTTCAAAAAACGGCCTTTAATGATGCCTATAAAAACGTAAGTGAGTAGCAGAAGAACACCAACACCAATAGCCCCTCTTGATAATGTTGATAGAAGAACTAACGTGCCAATAAATAAATTAAATTTAAAATTCCGTACATTTTTAATCAAACATATATAAATAAATACGTAACAAATAATTCCCGTAATACGAGTATCCCAAAAAAAACCTGCATTCCTAAATACGTCAAGACTAATAAAATCTATTGTTTCTATCGAGGGTACGCGATTTAACAGCGGTAAAGTGTTTAAAACTATATTAGTTTCAAAGCGCTCAGGTATTAAATAAACGACTAGGCTCGAGATTAAAAGCGCCCGAATAAAAGGTATAATTAATGAATAATCCATTTTTTTATAGAACACCCCTGCAGTCAATAGAAAGAACAGAATGGGTATGTACTCTTTTACCATCATTTGGAGTGCTAATTCTGGGTATGGTAACGAATAACCAAGTGCTAAGAGTAAATAGCATATAGTGAACTTATATTTTTTTATTACATTTATATGCTGTCCCCTTAACGTATGTAGGGACAATACAATAATAACGGGTAAATAATTAACTAAAACATTCACTACAACAAATGCATTATTATTAGTTGGCACAGCAAAACCAGTAATAAATTTTGAACCTAGAATTAAAAAAAGAACAGGCTCTACCCTTCCTTTAAAAATAATCAAGTAATATGATATAAAAAGTATTGGCCATACAAAAATAGGACTTAATTGATAATCTATATATACGGAAATGTAACAAATGCTAAATAAGTATATATATACTGACCACAACCTATTATTCACTTTATCGTTTGATAAGGTCATAAAATTCACTAGCAACAGACACTATATTATCAGCTGAAACACAACGGCTATCGCTTCTTGGATTACTAATAATGCCATCACAGGCAGATTTCAGCATAGTATTGACAAATTGCTCGTTGGATAAGCGTGTTGTATCATCGGTTTGCCTATTTAAACAATTTGATTGTTCGTTAAAATCGTTCAACGTTACTACGTTACAAAACTTAAGATGCCTAAAATAAACAGCTGAAAAACAATAACTGTTAATACCTTTTAAAGATGCTTCTAGCGCCGCGGTTCCAGATACCGTAAAAACACCTAGGCTCAGTTCCATCAAGACTTTAGTATTTACTTTTTCATCAACTAGTAACACTCGTGGGTAGCGATTAAGTTGCTTATAAAACTTGTAACCTCTATCTCCTATGGCATTTGAATGCTCTTTAACCAGTAAACATTCATCATCTTTTAATTGCGATGCAATATTCCTGATGTTTAAAAGCTGATCGTCATAATATTTACCAATCACATCAATTGATGCTTCAGGTTGTTTGTGAAGAGGGTATAGGTAAAAAGGCAATTTCTCGACACTTTCTAATGATACTTTAGTAACCATGCTATAAAATTTGGCATTGATAAACACTTTGATACCTGCAGTTATCCTGCGAAATTTTGATGTTTCCAATGTTGGGTCTTCATTGTCAACACGCCCCCAAAAAACATTAATTAAGCGAGTGATTTTGGTGACCAGTTTATTGCTTTTTGCAATAATTTTATCATTTAGCTTAAGATAATCAGGTAATGGTATATCTTTGTCGCTGTCTAGCATTGAGGCTGCATAACGCTCTTTGATCGATGTTGTTATATCAGATTCTGACTTATGCTTAGTCAGATTACTTTGAAATTCATCTAGAAAAAAACCAAACGTTTGCTGGGGTATTCTTAAGGTATGCGGATTATAAGAGGAAGTATTACAACTCTCAACAAAACGACAGATACGATTAATAACAACCTCATGACTCCAAGTAAGTTCACCAAAAACATGAGTGATATTATTAGACTGAAAAAAGTTATATATCACGTATTTTAGCTTGGTAAGATACGCACTACCTTGTACGGCATTAAACTTTAATATTCGATCACGGATCAACAGGTCATTAGATTTAATAGACTCTAAATCAGCAGGGAAATCTTCTTTTTTAACATCTGCGTCTATTACAGCCGTAAGTCCGATATAAAGTACTCGTGCAGTACCCCATTCACTTTTTAAACGCTGATAATCGTCTACATTCGGGCATATCCAATATATATCAATATTTTTTTTTGCTAAATAACGTGCAATTTCAAGGTAAAAATCAGTTAAATAAAAATTACTGATAAAACATACTTGCTTATTCAAGGCCTAATTCCTTAACATAAAATTTTCTACCAAACTTTTCGCATTTTAAACTCGTGCGGTTTGAAGCAGAAAGCTCACAATAGTCGGCCTTCTTCGAAATTGGTGAGCCTGCATAGAAGCCGGTCTGTTTAATATTTCGACTCACTAAAGAGCCAGCACCAACAATCACATCATCACAAATAGTTATGCCTAAATTAAAAATAGTACTGCTGCCTATATATACATTATTGGCAATAACTATTTCGCCTTCAATTCGATTGCGGTAAACATCAAAACCATGAGTCCAAAATTGTGAGCCAAAACCTCCAATAACCACATTATCACCAATAGTAATATCATTGGTTAAATCTAAAGCATTTTGTCTGACCAATTCACTCATTTCCCCCAAAACAAAGTTCCCTTTATCCCCTAAAGCTTCGTTGCAATATAATGAGTTAAAATTACCTATATAGCTTTTTTCTTTTAACAAGAGTTCCTGAACACCTTTGATTCTAACAAAATGTTTAATTTTAGCATTGGCTTGTATTGTTATTTTTTTAGCTCGAATATAAGAAAAACCAACATAGGCTGATTTATCTACATATACATTAGGAAATAAATTTAGCAGTCTATTCTTTAGTTTAGATGGCGGAAAAAACAATGTAATTAGTGGGAAAATTTTCATTAGGTACAAGTAACTTATTTTGTAATAGCAAATTGTAATTGAAAAATTGCTCTGGGTTTAATTGGTCGTGTCCCTTTGTGGTAACACATAGTGTCTTCAAAAAAACCTTCACCTTTTTCAGCTAGCATCGTTTGAACATTTTGCTCATATTTTTTTGGAATATTGTCAGGTAATCGTCGGTTAAAGAAACGATAAAAGCCATTAAACTTATGACTTTGTTTTATTATTTGATGAGGGCCTGAATTTTCATCTATATCAGTCAAATAAATAAATAATTTCAAAAAACGATAATCGTCTAAGTCATAGTGAAAACCAAAATCAGGGTTATAGGCATTGCCTTCATCAGGAAAAGTGATCCAAATTTGAGTGTTATGTATGATTGCATCAGTCCCTAAATAAGCATCGGCAATAGGCTTTATTTCATTAAGGGCAAACGACATTAGCCTATCATTGGTTTGATGAGGGTTTAGTAAACTATAAATGTAACCATTACTTGGATTTTTTAGGTTGCTAAGATCAAATCTATGAGCACCTTTACCTGTTTTCCGATCAATAAAGTCATTGCTTTGAGCAATCTCAGTCAAATAGGTCAATAATTCCTTATTCGCTTGAATACCAGCACAAAAACCGTCTACCTCAATATTATCTACAATTTTACTAGCTGAAAGTTTTGTCTCTAATTCAGAAAAAGTTATATTTGATATATTTTCAAAATAGCTTTTATCAAAACCGAGCTTTCTGATGAATGAAAAACGACCAAAAAATCTCATCATTTTAAATTTAAACTTGCTTTTTGTTAACAGTAATTCTGTAAAAGGCTCTAAATAAACTTTAAGTTGCATAATTTGTCCCTTAACTTAAGTTATAAACTTTGCAATATAGTTCAAGTGCAACTATGTTTTGCATCTCAACAACAGCATTATAATCAGCAATTTGATAATTTTGATAATTACTATAATGAGATTCAAATAAGTTCTTAAGTAATAATTGTTGACCTGCGCGCGTATTGAATAGTAATGAATTAATTCTCATTCCTTCAATATAGGGCTTGTAGACGCCTTTTAAAAAAAGGTGATTAGTAACACATACAGCTTTATCCCTAAATAAAATTTCGTTAGGTAATTGGCCATCAAATGCTTTACGTAATATATATTTGTTAACTTTCTTACTTTTTTTAGAATGCCCTGCACGACCTTTAACGAATTTAGTTGCCTGACTCATCGGCAGTTGCGCAGAAATAAATGCAAGTTCTTCGTCATACCATGGCATTTGGCATTTAGAGTTAAACTGAGATGTTGTCGATACTAAATACTGGATATCGTCGGAGTACTGTCTATGCCAAGCCAGCTTTACAATTTCATTATAGATCTGACGTGAGTTACCTTTAAAACCGGTAAAGACATCTTGTATACATGTATCTAGTGCTGTCGAAAAGTTCAAGTCTTTCTTATAATCGCCTAAATTTAATTCGTGTTTATGGAAAAAAAGTTCAGTTATATACTTAGGTAAATCATTGGAAAACTTACCTCTCGTAACAACCTTATTCACAATCGGATTAGAAGATATATTATTTGAAAAAAGGCTCATTAATTTTGAAAAAATATTACGCTCAAATGTCGATGAAGAAAATACTAACTTATCTAGCGGATTTAGTGCAGGTGTATGCAAGCGAGTATCTTGACAGGCAAAAAAGTTTGTATTACTACCAGCCTGTTGCGCAATAGCTGAAATCATAATTGCGCCAGGGTAAAAAAAGTTAGAGTTATAAATAAGCTCTTCTAAATCAACAGCTTGGTTTGGATCTACTATAACTCTTTCGACATTTAAACCTAAATAATCGGCTGTAAATTTAGCTTCAGAAAACTCATCTTGCTCAGCATGTAATGTTGAAAATGTAAAACAATCTACATTACTATTTTTTACAACATCTTTTAAAACAATAGCACTTACACATGAATCAACCCCGCCACTTAAAAGTAAAGTATTTGTACTTGTATTACTGATTCTATTTTCATGCGCATTATAAACAGATTCTTTAAAAACAGTTAGGCTTTCATCTGTTTCTTTACAAGAGGATATTTGGGGTTCAAACTCTTTTAGTGAAAATGATAAATCACTTTGGACAACTAATACATTTGCTGATGGTACTTTATATACATTATCGACAAGAGTTAATGGATCAGCCACATACTCATAAGTCAAAAACTGATACGAAGCTTCTTCTGATAGAGTATTATGCTTTGAAGATTCAACAACATCATTAAACTTTAATGAAAATATTAATTTATCATCTAACCTCCTGAAATAAATTGGATGAGTTGCACTCCTACTACTTCCCAAGTATACAAGATCATGGTGAATTAATGAAAAACAGAAGTCACCTTTAATAAATGATTCTGGTGATGAAATAAATAAAGAAATGTCTTCTAAAACCTCTTTTTCCAAGCGGTTAGTAAAAACTTTTCCGTATACACATAACTCAAAGTCCTGAATTGAAGTCCGGAATGCGGGATTACTTGTAATTAAGTCTCTTATTTTCATTAGTTTTGCTTATTAAAATGTTCTAATGTAAGTGCTGTACCTTTAGATATATTTTCTACTGCACACTGAGAAAGTACATCGTTTAAAAATTTTGGTGCAAGTCCATAACCAGGTCTAATACTCCGCACATTCTCATGGGTAAACTCTTCCCCTTCTACAATATCTTTGACAACATAAAGCGAACGCCTGAAAATCATGTTTCCTTTTTCGCTTTCTTTGCGCTCATAGTTCACTTTACCTGTCGCTGCCCATGCTGTTTTACTATCTTGACACAGCTGCTTTAACTCGGGCTCTTCTAACGAAAAGCTGTCATCCGGTCCACCACCATTTCTATCAAGCGTGACATGCTTCTCTATCAAACATGCACCCAGTGATACTGATGTGATTGCAGTCGTATTGTCGATAGTGTGATC
This sequence comes from Pseudoalteromonas sp. NZS127, assembly GCF_015864805.1. NCBI lineage: Bacteria > Pseudomonadati > Pseudomonadota > Gammaproteobacteria > Alteromonadales > Pseudoalteromonadaceae > Pseudoalteromonas > Pseudoalteromonas sp. NZS127. The sequence continues at coordinate 41,445 of NZ_JADYWN010000026.1, forward strand.
AGAAAGTCCCGTAAGTACATTAAAACGCTCTGCCATATCTGGAATCGTTTTTAAGTTATAGTCACTCGCAGGTGCGGGGTAACCACTTACACAGTGAAGCACGACCAACTCTCTACACCCAGCATTTTTAGCCGTTTCTACGGCTTCACGAATTTCTTCTTCATTTGCCATGCCCGTTGAGATAATCATTGGCTTACCAGTCTTCGCAACATACTCGATTAATGGTAAATCGATGGCTTCAAATGACGCTATTTTGTACGCAGGAGCATCAAGCTCTTCGAGTAAATCAACGGCAGTAAAGTCAAACGGCGAGCTAAAAATAGTGATACCTAACTCTTTGGCTTTTTCAAATAAAGGTTTATGCCATTCCCACGGCATGTGCGCTTCTTCATATAAGTCATACAGTGTTTTACCATCCCACAACCCACCTTTAATTAAGAATTCAGGGTTATCGCTTTTCATTGTTATGGTATCAGGGCGATAAGTTTGCAGCTTCATTGCATCTGCACCACACTCTTTTGCCATTTCCATTATTTTGTAGGCATTTTCGATATCACCGTTATGATTCGCTGACATTTCAGCAATGATATACGGCGCATAGTCAGGGCCAATTTTTCTGTTATCGATAGTAATAAATTTATTCATAAATCCCTCACTCCACAGGTTGTCGAGTAAATTGCTCTTCATTAATTCGTTGGTAGCCAGCTCGGCTAAACAAAGCTTGTGATGCTGCATTTTCTTTTAGTACAACAGCATGTATAACTTTTGTAGGATGTAATATATCTACTTGTTTTAAAGCGAGTTTCGCAACCCCTTTACCAAAGTGCTCTGGTGCTATAAAGATGGAAATGGTATACGTGTCTACGGCTGTCATATCTAACCTGACCACACCTACAGGAGTCGTTTTTTCATCTGTGCTATTGGTTAGCTCAATGACATAAAAGTAGTCATTTTTACTTGCTAGCTTTTTAGTCATCCAAGCCCGATGCTCAGCCAAACTCGGAACGTCTTTATTAAGTGCATAACGACGTGTTTCGGGTTTACATTGCCAAGCGTACACCTGTTCAACATCAAGCTGTGTCGCTAACCTTAGGGTTAGTGAACCGCTAAATAATTGAGTAATATGCTTCATTATTCGCTTAACACCTTGCCCATCACATAACTGCAGGTTTATTTTTCGCATTTTTGAATAGTCTGTAATTAACTGCTCATACACCTTCATTAACTTTTCACCAACCGCCTCTAACTCAACGCTAATTGCAGCACCAACGGCTTCTAAATTCTTACAAATAGTCTGCTGGTTATCAGCAAGTGCAATAACAATACTCGGTAACCCGACACAAGCACGCTCCCATGACGTTGAGCCTGGCGCACCTATGGCAATATCATGCTCACACATGAGACCAGCCATGTCATCTACAAAATCAATATGAGTCAACCACGCACTATGCTCTGCAGCAAACTCTGCAACACTTTTGTAGTGAGGTGCTCTAGGGCTAAGCAACACGGTTGTTATTGGCGGGTTAGCCCTTTTCTTTAAAACGTTAAGCACGTGTAACGTTGCATTGGGGGCATCTATGCCTCCCATAGACAATAATACGCGCGGTGTATTCGCCAATGTATTTAGAGTTGCCAACTGCAATGAATGACGATGTGAAAAATGAGTATTTACAATAGCGTATTGCGTACCTGTTAAGGCAGTCGTCTTAGGATTTAATAAATGATACTCGCTTGACTCTCTTAGTAACGTTTGATCTATAACTAAGTCTGCAGTGTGCTCTCTTACTAGGTCGTCGATTGCAATAATTTTACAGTTGTATGCTTTTTTTACTACTTTATGCCACTGCGCGCCAATACCATAATGGTCTGTAATGACTAAATCCGGGCTATCAAATGCAGTTGCGCACTCTTGTGCATCATCATACTCACTGACTTGCAACCAAGCTGCATAGTCAGCAGTCGTGCTTGGCACTAACCAATCCACAGGCTGCTGCAATGCATAAATAGAAAAGCCACGCTGCTTTATGAGTGCAACTAAATCACCGTTTTGCGGACGAGTAGCAAATAAAACGTCATGACCACAACGCTTTAGCGCATCAGCCAACACTAAGCAACGCATGATGTGTCCGCTACCTATATAGGAAGAGGCATCGGCCCTAATTATAACCTTTAACATTCAATCGCTCGGTATAAAGCTTCAGCCAAATCCCAATCTTCAGGTGTATCTATGTCTTGAACGCGTTTACGTGGTAACAAAACTGCCTTTGACCTTGTTCCAAAAATAGCTTTTTTTGTTATAAATGCCTTGGCAGTGCCCCAATAAAACTGTCCAGCATCATGATATGCTTCTTCGAGATCTTGCGAACGAGTATTTAAATGTTCTGGCTGAAACATTTCAACACAGTGCGCACTATTAAGCTTTAAAGCTCTTTGAATTGGAAAAGGAAAACTTGTTGCACTGAAGGCATAATCTATATTACTCGATGTTAGCTCTATAAATCCGCGCTGGATAAACTCAGGTATTAAAAAAGGAGCGGTTGCATATATACAACATACATTTTCAACACCCCATTCCTGTAACTCGGTATACTCAACAGCATGCTTTATTACATCAAGTGTAGTTGCATAATCATCCGCAATATTAGCAGGGCGCATAAATGGTACTTCTGCTCCATATTGTATTGCAATATCTGCTATTTCAGCATCATCTGTAGAGACAATTACTTTATCAAAACACTTGCTGTCTAAAGCCGCCTCAATCGAATAAGCAATCATTGGCTTACCGTGAAACTCTTTGATATTTTTGCGAGGTATGCGCTTACTTCCACCACGTGCAGGGATGATTGCTATATTCATGATTAGGCTTCTAATATTTGTGTTAGCTTACTGATAACTTCGTCTTGCTGCTCATGGGTCATACCATGAAACATCGGTAATGAAATAGCATTGCTGTAATAACTTTCTGCATTTGGAAAGTCACCTTGTTTAAAGCCCATTTTTTGGTAATAAGGCTGTAGGTGCACAGGAATATAATGCAGGTTTACACCAATACCGTTTTCTCTTAGCTCGTCAAACACTTCTTTATGCGTTCTGCTAATTTCATTTAGGTTTAGACGAATAACATATAAATGTAAGCCAGAATAAGTATTAGGTAACTGATAAGGCAGTATAATCGGTAAACTAGCAAGCTTGTCATAATAACGTACTGCTAATTCATGGCGTGCAAATACAAACTCACTCAAACGGCTCATTTGCGAAACACCCAGTGCGGCTTGCAGCTCTGTCATGCGGTAGTTAAAGCCTAAATCCACTTGCTCATAATACCAACCACCATGCGATGCATTTTCCATTAATGCTTCATCACGCGTAATTCCGTGACTACGGTAAAGTGCCATTCTATCAGCAAAGTCTTTGCTATTAGTTAATGCCGCGCCACCTTCTGCAGTGGTAACAATTTTAACCGGGTGGAAACTAAATACGGTAATGTCACTGTATTCACATGAGCCAATAGGCTGTTCTAAATAACGTCCGCCTATTGCATGTGAGGCATCTTCAATGACTTTAAATCCATATTCTATTGATAACGCATGGATTACTTTCATGTCACACGGCTGGCCACATAAATGCACGGCCACTAAGACCTTAGGTAAAGTACCTTGTTGTTTAGCCTGTATTAGCTTTTCTTTTAATGCAATTGGGCATAGATTATAGGTTGCTGGGTCTATATCAACAAAGTCCACTGATGCGCCGCAATATAATCCACAGTTCGCAGAAGCTACGAATGTTATAGGCGTTGTCCATAACGTGTCACCTTGACCTAACCCAAGTGCCAAACAGGCAATATGTAAGGCTGACGTTGCACTATTAACCGCCAATGCATAATTGGCATTAGTTGCATCCATAAGCGCATGCTCAAACGCCGGGACCTGTGGCCCTTGCGTTAAAAAGTCTGACTTTAATACATTAACTACAGCATCAATATCTGCTTGGGTTATATCTTGCTTTCCATACGGTATCATTTAATTATCTCTATACTTCAAATGATGGATCAACATGTTCAACTATAAGCTGACGTAACCCTTCTATTGTTTCCCACTCAGTATTTGTTCCTGAGTTATATTTAAAGCCGAACGGTACTTTTACAGCCTTGTGGTGTGCAATATATTCTTCTTCAGTATATGTATACGATACAGACGGTAAAATTGCATAATAAGGACCCAAATCAATCGTATTTAATGAATCAGTATCTGTAATCATTTCTTCATGAAGCTTTTCACCTGGGCGAATGCCTACATCACGCGTTTTACATTCAGGCGCAACTGCTTCTGCAATATCTAATATTTTGTAAGACGGTATTTTAGGGATAAATATCTCACCACCTAGATGGTTGCCCAAGGCAAACATGACTAGATTAACGCCGTCTTGAAGCGATATATTAAAGCGAGTCATTTCATTGTGTGTGATTGGTAAAATACCTTCTTTTCGTTTTTCTAAAAAGAAAGGAATAACAGAGCCACGAGAGCCCATTACATTACCATAACGAACAACACTAAATTTAATATCTTTAAAGCCGCGAATATTGTTAGCAGCAGCAAATAATTTATCTGATGCTAGCTTTGTTGCGCCATATAAATTAATTGGCGCACATGCTTTATCTGTTGATAATGCGACAACATCCTTAACTCCACAAGCAAGCGCAGCATGAATAACATTTTCAGCACCATCAATATTTGTGCGAATACATTCCGTCGGATTGTATTCAGCTGTATCTACTTGTTTAATTGCAGCAGCATGAATAATAACATCAACACCTTCACAGGCTTGTGTCATGCGGTCTTTATCACGTACATCACCTATAAAAAAGCGAAGTTGAGGAAAATCGTACGCTGGATATTTCTGTTTAATAACAGATTGTTTTAGCTCATCTCGAGAATAGATAATTATTTTTTTTACATCTGGGTATCTATCTAAAATAGTTTCGATAAACTTTTTACCAAATGAACCTGTACCACCAGTGATTAAAACTGTTTTATTGTTTAACATGTTATTTCCATATTCATCTAAATTTAAAAATATATGCACCACCTACTGATATAGATGATTTAAAGACACAACCCTCTGAGCAAACTGTAATAGCTAGTACATAAGTAAGTATTACATCATAACCTTATTCAACTGCCACCTTTACCAGTGTGCTTTAATTTTTTATTTTAAGCCTTCTCAAGAGAAAAGTGCACGTAAATTAAAAATAAAAAAGTTTCATAACTCACTAAATCTGCAGACAACACAATAAGACTTAATTGCATTTTTACAATTTTGTATCTCAGCTTTATTACAACCCACAGAGACACTTTTTTCTAAATTGAGACAGTCAATTTAGACTATCTCATTGTAATTGCTTGTTTTTATACTTTTATTTAAAAGTGCCCAATAGGCCACCTATTTCATATAGTTTCGAACTAATACAAGCATCACACTCAACATACCACCTAGCATTGTACCAAGTATTGCAATTAGTGCGCGTTTTGGCTTGAATTTTTCTTCTGGCACTAATGCCGCATCAATCGTTTTAAATACATATTCGTCGCGTACTTTTGCAAACATAATTGTTTTAGTTTGCTCTTCAACTAATTTGTAAAGTACCGCACGTATATCAGCAATTTTAGTTTGCTCTAGCTGCTGAGTTAAAAAGTCAGTGCTTTTTACTGCCTCTAAAACATCTCGTTCTTTCATGCTTTTATTTATATCTTCAATCAGCCAGCTAACCCATTGCTGAGCAACACTAGGAGATACATGCTCTACCGACACGGTAACCATACCGCTTTCTTTATCAGTACTTGCACTTATTATTTTGCTAAAAACCTTAAACGCTTCCTGCATAGATGGCTCTGGCTTAAAAGGCGCTTTAACCTCTCGTATCCATTTATTGTTTTGAGCATCGTACATTTCGCTATCATATACAACAGTATTCGTTTGCATATCCCACGTTTTAGCAGCCATTAAGTCTGGTAAGATATTATGCTTTTGAATAAAGTCGCTGGTAAACTGGCGTGACTTTAAAACCTCAATGGCTAATTGTGCCTTATTACTTGAACCACCACCTAAATTAACACCCGCCAAGCTGGCTAAACCACCAAACTGCCCAGCTAAGCCCGCCAAACCACCAGAACCTTCTTGCTCTGCAGGCGCTAACAATGCTTCTGACTTATAGATATTAGGCTGGTTAATTGCATAAACAACTGATGCAACTGCGAACAGTGCTGTAATTGCTATTATTAGCCATTTTCCTTGCCAAATTACAGCAAACAGCTCACGTAAATCGATTTCGTCGTCAGCGATGTTATTGTTATGGCTTTGCACGTATTCGTTATTCTCTTTTATATTTGCTTGGTTATTGTTCATATAAATCTCGGTTGATAGCTAAAGCTATTTATTAGTCTTGCAGCCAGGCTTGCGGTCCGGTTCGTCGCAGAGGTGTCTTGCTTCAACTTGGAAGTAAAACCATTTACTTTCAAGTCATTCAGACACGCTTCCGCCCCTAGGTTGCAGTTCCTACGTACTGATTTAATTGCTAATTTTTGTTTTTACTATTTTGTACATGTTAACTAAAACCAAAGGATTACTTTGGTTTTAGTTTTTAATTTATTACTTTACTTAAAGGCTACCGATTGCAGCTACTGCTACACCTAATTGATACAGTATTTGTGTTGCGGTGCTCCACAGCGTTAGCTTATCCATGTGCCCTGTGTCCATAGGTACTACTATGGTGTCGCCTGCTTCTAGTTGCTCTGAGTTATTAACTGCAAACCAACTACCCGTATTAGGTATTTTTACCGAGCCATTGGCTTTAATTATATAAATACGGTCGTCATCGGCACGCTCTTTAAGGCCTCCACTTAGCTTAAGGTAGTCGTCTACGCTTATACCCGCCTTATATAAGTGAGTAGTTGCATAATTAACCTCTCCCACTACGCTGATAGAGTCGCGCTTACTAGGCACGTAAAGTGTATCACCATCTTGTAGCACTAAGTTTTGCTGATTATTTACAATTAAAGGCAGGTCGATAACTAAGCGCCCAACTGCTTCTACATCGGCTAGGTCGTTTAGTAGTTTGTTCATTTCGTCGTACGAAAGCGTGCTGCTGTTTATAGAGTCTTGAAAGCTTTTAGATGCCACATCGCGGCGTAATTCGTTAGTCAAACGTGCTAACTGCTGTTGCTCTTGCTGCTTAACTGACTGGCGAATAAATACCGCTGCCTTTTGCTCAGCAAAATCTGAAAAACCACCTGCGCGCTCTAACAAATTAGTTAATGTTTCGCCACGGCGAATTGTGTAAGTTCCCGGGAATAATAGCTCCCCCTTTAAGGTTACTTTTACGTTTTCTTGCCAGTTTGGAATTGCAAAAATATTCAGGCTGTCTTTACTTTGTAAAGCAATACGGTTTTGTTCATTACCATTTACTACTTGATCAAAGTCTATTTTTATATGCTCTACTTTTGAAGCATCACCATCAACCATACGGGTAATTTCGGCTTGTTTGGTATAAGCCGATTCAAGTAAGCCACCCGCTGCCGTCACAAGGTCAGCAACTTCGCCACCTATCGTTAATGGGTAAACACCTGGGTAAGTAACACTGCCGTTAACTTCTACTAGCTGAATAGCTTGCTCGGTCGATGCTTGGCGTTTAAGCTTTTTAATGATTGGCGCTAATAAATTGTTACGGCTATAAGGTGTATAACTTGCTGCACTTAATTGGTTACTATTTTCACCTTGTGTTGCAGCTTGCTCAATTGATGTATCTTTTTTAGTACCTGAGCCAGTTGCCGCTAACGTTAACTTTTCATCTTGTTTTTCTTCAAACTCACTAAATACAAGTATTTTGTCGTTGGCGTTTAAGGCTAGGTCGTTTTCGCTATTTTTAATAATAGCTAAAGCTACATCAAACTGATGCACTTCTATGTCACCATTTATGTTTATTTCGCGTACTAATAAGCCATAGCTTAAATCAGCTTGGGGAAGTAGATCGCCACGTACCGACTTTAGAACATCGGAAATACGTTTACCTTGGTGCCATTGATAGCTACCAGGGCGTACTACGGCACCGACTAAATTAACTGAATTTTTATATTGTGAGCTTATGGTATTAAAGCGTACGCGGTCGCCGTCTTGGGGAATATAGTTTATGCTATTAGCAGAAAAGTCTACGGTAAGTACTTCTTTACGATTGTTGTTAAAACGCTCTACCACTGCATTTTTTGTATAGGCACCTGGTTTTAAGCCGCCAGCCATAGCTAGTAATTCTTTCGCCGTTTCGCCTTTTTTAAGTTCGAATATAGCTGGGCGTTTCACTAAGCCTTCTACTTTTACTTGTGCACCAACTGAAGGTACAAATACGGCGTCACCGGGCTTTAAAGTTATATCGTTACTGCTATCACCATGAATAAGTAAGTCGTACAAATCAAAATTAGCAACTACTTTACCCGCACGCTTTACTTGAATGTTACGCAATGAAGCAATATCAGATACACCACCACTTACAAATAATGCATGCGACACAGTAGTTAAAGACGATACATTATAACTACCAGGCTTGTATGCTTCGCCAAGTACTAAAATACGCATGCTGCGTAACTGACCAAGCGACACAAATACTTTAACGCCAATAATTTCTTGTTCTACTTTAACTTTTATTAATTCTTTAACCTCAGCGAAGGTTAAACCTGCAACTTGTACTGGGCTTAAGTTAGGGATGCTAATGCGCCCTTCGCGATCAACGATCACTTCAAATCTATCGCTTTCTTTACCATAAAAGTTAATTAGTAGCTGATCGCCACGCCCTACTAAGTAGGTGTCGGGCACTGCTGCGGTTTCGCTAGGCATAAATGTAGTCGGTTCACCGGCAAAAAGTTCATAACCAAATGGCTTAACTGTATTAGGGTTTTGTTTTGCTGGTTCTGCTTTTGCTGCTTGCTCTTGTTGTACTAAACGAGGACCGATTGTGGGTTCTTCAACTTGAGGTTGATTACTTGATTGGCTTGACCCAGTTATTACCGATAGGTCAACACCGTACTGCTTTGCCAATGCCTGCTGCTGAGACTTTGGTAGTTTTTTAAATTGCTCTATTTGCGACGCACTCGGGGTGAATGCTAATGCACTAAAGCTACATATTAATACTAAAGCACTAAATAAGTGTTTAAAAAGGCTCACGAGTAGGTATTTCCCTAGGTCTACAACAAGAATTGCTGTGTATTCTACATTACTATTGAACAAATAAAAAAGGGACTTTTGCCCCTTTAGTCATTTAAATGTCATTAACTTGGTATTATTGGTTAAAAACTGTAAACCAGTGTTAGCGAGGTCTCTGTATCGGTGCTTTCTTTGTCATCAGCAACATCTGAGTTGTTAATAATATTGTAAGCAACCTTCATTTGTAATGAACCATTTATTTTAGCAAGTAGTGCAGTTTCTGAGCGTGTTTTGGTGTTGGTGTCACCATACTCTACTGTTACTAATTGCGTAAAACGAGCGTTATCAGAAATCTTCCAGTTGTAATCTAATTTACCTAAGGCAATAATTTCGCCTTCGTATTCACCAGCAAGTGAATTACCATTTTCGTCAACTTCTGTGCTTACATCTGGATACTTAAAGTACTTATAACCAGGACCAATTTCGGCACTTAACCACATGGTTTTTTCGTTTAATAAACGTAAACCATAACCAGCAGAAACTACCGATTCACTTCTATAGGCACCAAAATAGTCTGAAACGTGTGAACCATAAATGAATAGGTGCGAGTGTTTTTCATTTAATTTGTAATTGCCTTGTGCAGAAATAGCGTATTTTTCGTTAGTACGCTGTTTGTCTTTTGTACCATCGTCGTTTTCTACTTCGTCTTCTTTATAAATACCGTCGATTTTGTACTCATTATTCCAACGTTCTAGATGATGCAATACCTTAATACCACCTTTAAGTGTGGTGGTTTCGGTGTTACCGCTGGTAATAATAGCGCCTAGCTCACTGGTAACTTCCCAGGTTTTTTGCTCAGCGTCGTCTGCAAATGCGTTAGTTGCTGCTGTTGCTGCAACTAAAATTGATAAAAGCTTTAGTTTCATTTAAAAATAACCTTTGTATAGCTGTAAGTAAATTAATCTTGTTTGCGTAAATGTACATCCATCTGAGGAGCTGGAATATTGATCCCTTGCTCATCAAATATAATTTTAATTTCTTCGAGTAAACTCCAGTACGTAGGCCAATAATCGGCTGACTCAACCCACGGGCGAACTATAAAGTTTACGCTTGATTCAGCAAGCTCAGATACTGATACGTTATAAGCCGGATCTTTTAAAATGCGTGACTCGCTATCGAGTATTGATTTAAGCACTTCTTTCGCTTTGCGTAAATCGGCATCGTAATCTACACGAATTACTAAATCTATACGGCGTGTTGACTCTCGTGAGTAATTAACGATTGCATCTGACATGATTTTTGAATTTGGCATTATGATAACTTTGTTATCTGGGGTGCGCAGCTCTGTTGAAAATATTTCGATTTTTTTAATAGTGCCGGCTTTATTACCTGCCTCTACGTAGTCACCCGATTTAAAAGGGCGTAGTAAAATAATCAGCACGCCTGATGCAAAGTTAGAAAGCGAGCCTTGTAGTGCTAAACCTACAGCTAAACCAGCAGCACCTAAAATAGCAATAAATGAGGTTGTTTCGATCCCTATTTGCGACAGCGCCATTAAAACGGTCGCCATAAATACTATGGCAAATACAATACTAGAAACAAATGAGCCTACTGCTTTGTCTACTTTCTTTTTGTCGAATGCTTTTTCGGTTAAGTTTGCACAAAATTTTGCAATTCGCCCACCTAATAAAAAGATAACCAGCGCTATTACCGCTTGTATTCCATAGTGTAAGATTAGGCCTGAGTTTTCATTAAGCCAATTGAGTACCGATTCCATTTTGTGGTCCCTGAAAGTCGTTCATCTGATTTTATTGGCAAATTATATATTATTTACATTTTAGATTCACTACATAATGGGTTTGCATAAATAAGTTTTAATCCAGTTACTTATTAAAACATTAGTTAACTTGACTGCTTTTCGTGCAAAACACACACTAAACATGCTATTTCGCTCTTTTTTTAATTTTTTTCACTTTTTTGCTTCACAACTTTTAATACTTTATGTATTATGCGCCTCACACCAACCAAGGTGTGTTGTGGCGGTTGTAGCTCAGTTGGTAGAGCCCCGGATTGTGATTCCGGTTGTCGCGGGTTCAAGCCCCGTCAATCGCCCCAATTTTTCTTTCCTCAAGAAAACATTTAAATTCCTTAGGTTGTTTCTCAACATTTTACGCTTTTAAAACCCATACTAAACAAACAAAAAATACCGAACTTGTAGTCGAAAACTCACTCCGCGCTTCTTTAATTTTATCAAGCGCTACATAAAGCCACGTCTGTTAGTAATTTAAACATCGCGTTTGGTTTAATTTCTGCCTAAAACCCGACATGTTACGCCAAAAGTATGCCCTTAAACTTGTAAGCAGGTGTTTACCTTGTGCAATGTTTTTAATTTTAACCAGCGCGGCATAAAACCCCACCTACGGGCAGCCTAAACACCGAGCTTGGTTTAATCTCTACCTGAAATCTAAAGGCAAAAACCTGCTCTTAAACTTGTAGGCGGGAGTTTACCTCGCGCAGCTTTTTTATTTTACAAAGCGCGGCATAAAGCCCCCTACGGACAACCTAAACACCGGGCTTGGCTTAATCTCTGCCTAATACCTCATACCTGAAACCTGCTCCTATCCTAATTTTAACCCGCCCTTTAATCTACTTTGAAAGATAGCCCTAATGATGCAAGCATTTTTGAGCGTTTATCAATAGAGTCTGATTCAACTTCTACTAATTGTGCTTGAGTTAGGTTTTCGCTTGAGGTTTCACTAATATTGTAAATGTTACGGCTAATCTCTTGCGATACCATGCTTTGTTCTTCGGCAGCTGTAGATATTTGGCTCGTGATATCTGAAATATCGCTAATAGAAAGATGAACCTGAGAAACTACTTCTTGTGTTTGGCGTGTTTCTTTAACACAGTCTTCGGCAGCGTTTTTTCCCACTTCCATCGTTTTAGACCAGCTTATTGACATCCTCCCCCACCTCGCTTCGCGCCCGACAAGTCGGGAAAGGAGGGGGATTCCTGTTTCATAGCGTATCGCTTTAAATTCAAAAGAATCTAAAGTCTTACTTACGCTCCACAGGCTAACACTGTCTGCCCGACAGCTTTAATATTCAGTGCCGCATTTATGTCGCGGTCTAGCTCGCTAGAGCATTGAGGACACGACCATTTACGGATATGTAACGGCAAGGAATCGACAACGTGACCGCAGCAATTACAGCGTTTAGAGCTTGGATACCACTTATCAATCTTAACTACAGTTCGACCGTACCACTCAGCTTTGTAGGTAAGTTGGCGCACGAACTCGCCCCAGTTGGCATCGCTAATTGCTTTAGCAAGTTTTCGATTCTTGACCATGTTTTTTACGCTCAGACTTTCACAGCTAATCACTTGATTATCGTTTNTTGGCATCGCTAATTGCTTTAGCAAGTTTTCGATTCTTGACCATGTTTTTTACGCTCAGACTTTCACAGCTAATCACTTGATTATCGTTTATCAATTGGGAAGTCAGTTTGTGGGTGAAGTCGTGACGACAATCAGCAATCTTTGCTTGAACGCGAGCGACTTTCTTTCTGGCTTTGTGGAAGTTAGAAGAACCTTTCTTCTTCTTCGATAGCACACGTTGAGTCTTAGCTAGTTTACTAGCGTAACGCTTGGTGTGACGGGGATTTCCAGACTTGAAACCGTTGGAGGCAATAACAAGGTCAGTCAAACCTAAATCAATACCGACT
>NZ_JADYWN010000027.1:0-43290 GCF_015864805.1 Pseudoalteromonas sp. NZS127
TGATGGATTTGAACCATCGACCAATTGATTAAAAGTCAACTGCTCTACCAACTGAGCTAATGCCCCGCTCTATGCACTTAATTTAATTAAGCTTACGTAAATCCGCCGATTCCAGCCATTCCTAAATATAAAGAATGGTGGGGCATGATGGATTTGAACCATCGACCAATTGATTAAAAGTCAACTGCTCTACCAACTGAGCTAATGCCCCGCTCTGATAACTAACTAGCAAACCTTGCTGTTTAGTTGCTTGCGTAAATCCGCCGACTAATACTTTACTTTCACTGCTCATAGAATGGTGGGGCATGATGGATTTGAACCATCGACCAATTGATTAAAAGTCAACTGCTCTACCAACTGAGCTAATGCCCCGCTCTATGCACTTAATTTAATTAAGCTTACGTAAATCCGCCGATTCCAGCCATTCTTAAATATAAAGAATGGTGGGGCATGATGGATTTGAACCATCGACCAATTGATTAAAAGTCAACTGCTCTACCAACTGAGCTAATGCCCCGCTCTGGGTACTTAATTTAATAATTAATTAAGCTTACGTAAATCCGCCGATAATAGACCATTATTACTATAAATATAATGGTGGGTCATGATGGATTTGAACCATCGACCAATTGATTAAAAGTCAACTGCTCTACCAACTGAGCTAATGACCCGCTCTATTTTTGTCGCATTTCGAGTGGGGTAACCATTCGTTTGCTGCGGGCGCTTATAATACTTATTTATAAAATGAGTGCAACCGAAATTGTCTCTTTTTTTAAGTTTTTATGCTTAGCTGAACAATTTTAGACCGCTTATGACAAAAAGCAGCCTAATCAAGTCTCTTGTATTAATTTTATAAGCGCTTTGTGGCCAATTTTGCAGCAGTGGTACTTGGATACTGATTAATTAAATCGTTCAGTATTTTTTGCGCTTCGGCTGCTAAATTTTGCTCTTGTAGCAAAGTACCTAACTTTAACATGGCATCTGGGCGCTTATTTGAATTTGGAAATTCATTAACCACCACTTTAAAATGCTCCGTTGCTTTAGCTGGGTTATTTTTTATCGTGAGCAGCTGCCCAAGCCAATAATGTGCATTTGATGCATACACAGAATTTGGGTAGGTAGTTAAAAAAGTTTGAAACTCTGGGATCGCCTGATCATAGCGTTTATCTTTCATTATTAACGCAACAGCACGCTCGTATGCTTCGTTTTCAGATAAATCGGCACTGTATGTCTGAGTATCGCTTGCTTGCGTGTGATCAACTCCAGGCGCTGTGGCAGCCGGTTGACTATAAGCTTGGCTTACGCGGTTTTCAATTTCTTGATAAAGCTCGCGCTGACGCTGCAGCACTTTTTCTAGCTTATAACTTTGCTCTTCGGTTACACCACGAATTTGGCTTACTTCATCTTGCAATAAATTAAGCTGTTGCTGTAACTCAACTTGTAAAAAGTTACGTTGTTGCATCATATTCTCTAACGACGCTAAACGCTTTTCAATACTCGATTGTGAACTTGCAGCTTCTGAAACAGGAGCGGGAGCAGCCATTAACTGGGTGCTCCCGCTCAATATCATGGCTGCCAAAATAATTTTCGGCTTCATAATATCTCTTATCTTAGTAAACTAGTACCGCACGGCGGTTTTTAGCGAAAGCTGATTCAGTGCGAGATTTAACCATAGGTTTCTCTTCACCGTAGCTTACCACTGACATTTGGCTTGCAGAAACACCTAAGCTTTGTAGGTATTTTTCAACTGCTTGGCCACGGTGCTCACCTAGTGCAATATTGTACTCTGGCGTACCGCGCTCATCTGCGTGGCCTTCAATAAGTACTTTAACAGATGAGTTTTGAACTAAAAACTCAGCGTGTGCGCGTAATAAATCAGCGTACTTGCCTTCAACTGTCGCTTTATCAAAATCAAAGTAAATTACTTGCTCTTGACGAAGTGCTTCGTATTTTTGACGAAGTTGCTCTTCTGCACGTTGCTCTGGCGAAATTGTCGCTACTTCAACTGTGTCAGTATTTGTTGATTGCTCAACCATACCTTGATTTGATTGGTTAGCTGCGCCTTCATCTATATCTGAAGATGAGCTACAAGCTGCTAAAGCCATTACTGGCACAGCAATTAGCAGGCCTTTAAGTATTTTATTAAGTTGCATTGAGTAGATTCCTATTTTGAGTAAACCAGCAATTATTACTGTAAATATGGCGACCAAGCTGGCGCCTTTACTTGTCCGTCTAGCACAGGTAACCGTGCTTTAAAGCGACCGTCCATCGATACCAGCGCAAGTACCTGTTTATTATTATGAAGCGTGCTATATATAATCATCGAGCCATTTGGCGCTATACTCGGTGATTCATCAAGGCGAGTTCGTGTTAATACTTGAAACGCACCTGTAGCCAGCTCTTTTTTAGCAAGATGGTACTGCCCGTTGGTACGGTTAACCATCACTAATTCTTTGCCATCGGGTGTTATTGAACCTGCTAGGTTCATATCACCGTCAAAGCTTAATCTTTGTGTTCTGCCAGTTTTTAAATTTAACTTATAAATCTGGGCATTACCACCCCTTTCAGATGTAAATACAATATCTTGGCCATTAGGATGCCACGATGGCTCTGTATCTATACTGCGATGACGAGTAAGACGCGTTTCTTTGCGTGTTACTAAGTCTAGTAAATAAACTTCGGTTGCACCGGTTTTATCTTTTGAAAGTACTAATAGTAACTTTTTACCATCGGGCGAAAACTGCGGTGCACCGTTAATACCAGGGTAACTAGTAACCAATTCACGTTTACCTGAGTATAGGTCTTGAATGTAAATTTGGCTCTGACGATTTTCAAACGTTACATAGGCTAACTTAGTGCCATCGGGCGACCATGCTGGCGACATTAACGGCTCTTTAGAGCGCAGTAATACTTGCTCATTAAAACCATCGTAATCAGAAACTACCAGTTGATAAGGTCTGTCGTCATTATCACGTACTATAACATAGGCTATTTTAGTTAAAAATGCGCCTTTTTCACCGGTTAACTTTTCGTAAATCACATCACTTATACGGTGTGAATAACGACGAAAGCCGGTGTCGCTAATAATACTTTCACGTGCTTCTAAAATATGGTCTTGGTTTTTAATTAATTTACCGTTAGTCATCATTTGCGTTTGACCACCGGTAATTTGCCCACGAATAACATCAACCAGTTCATAACGCACCAAGTAGCGGCCATTAGATTGCTGCTCAACTTCGCCAACTAATATCGCCTCTACTCCTTTGTTTACCCAAGAAGCATAGTTAATATCGCTATCTTTACTTGGCTGTTGCGGCATTTGTGCTACATCTACAGGCTTAAATTTACCACTGCGCATTAAATCTGCAGCAATAACTTCGCTGATCTTTTGTGGAATAGGGCCAATACCTTGATACTTAAATGGCACAATAGCAATTGGTCGTGCGCCATCTATACCCTCTGTTATTACAATTTCCAGGGCTGCATTTGCAACGCCCTGAAAACCCAATAATAAAATTAAACAGGCTACTTTTACTTTGTTGAACATATCATTCCTTTAAAATTCTGGCTTGATTGTTAAATTTATATTCTTAAGTTGGTCGAATACGTCTTTATCTTTTGATACCGGTAATGTGTCGGCCATACGCACCGCTCTTAATGCAGCTTCACACACTAATCTATCGCCGCCTAATGAAGTCACTTGCGTTACTAAGCCATTAAAGCCTAAACGAATGTTAACTCGGCACTGCTGATTTTTCATTTTTTCGTCAATAAGTAAGTTTTGCTGTATACGCGCCATTATTAAGGCACGGTACTTATCTACTTCACTCACTACTTGTTGTTGGCGTATTTTACTGCGGGCAGCCTGCTCTTTAGCAAGTTGCTCTTGTAACATTTGCTCTTGCATTGCTTGCTCACGCTTACGTTCGGCTTCTGCTTCGCGTTTTTTGCGTTCAGCTTGTGCTTTTTTAAGCGCATCTTCCTCAGCTTTGCGTTTATCAGCGGCAGCCTTTGCAGCGTTTTCAGACTCTTGCTTTTGCTTTTCGGCTTGCTTAGCTTTAGCACGTTCTTGCTGCTCTATGGCACGTGCTTTTTTAGCTTGTGCTTGCGCCTCTGCCGTTTCTTTCTCTTTGGCTTTACGCTGTTGCTCTAACTTTTTAATTTGTCGTGCTTCTGATTCTCGCTCTTTGCGCGCATTACTAGCTCTGCGCTCTAAATCGCGAATACGTTTGTCTTCAGCTCGCTTTTGATCGTCTTCTTTTTTTCTAAGTTGCGCAATTTTTTGCTCAACCTGTTTTTGATCAACCGTTACCGCAGACACCGCTTTATCTACATCGGGAATAGCCGAATTAAGTGTAACTTCCATTACCTTAGGCGCTGGCGGATGAATATTTGCGGTGGCATACAAAAACCCACCTAATGCCACATGTAAAAGTACTGATTTAATTAATGGTGTTTGCATAAGGCTACTTCGTCCCCTCAAAGGATTCTGTCATTAACCCTACCGATGGCACGCCTGCTCTTTTTAAAAAGTCCATTAATAGTAATACTTCTTGATATGACACTTTGCCCGAGCCTTTTATCATTACAGGTACATCTGGATTTTTCATCAGCTGTAACTTAATTACGGCAGCTACATCTAGCGCTTCCATTGGCTCTTCAGGGTCGGTGCCTACGCTTACATAGTATCGGCCATCAGCATCTATAGAGGCAATAATAGGTGGCGTATCTTTAGTATCAACTAAGTCTGACTCTTCCATTTTTGGTAAGTCAACTTTAACACCGTGAGTAATGAGAGGTGCTGTAGCCATAAATATAATTAGTAGTACCAACATTACATCAATGTAAGGCACTACATTAATTTCTGCGACCGGACGGCGCTTTTTACGCTGATACATTCGCTTGGGCCTCTATTTGAGTAGCTGCTTGACGGTGTAGGATATTAGCAAACTCTTCCATAAAGTTAATGTAATGCGTTTCTAATTTTTCAACTTTATTAGCAAAACGGTTATAAGCAATAACAGCTGGAATAGCTGCAAATAAACCCATTGCAGTAGCAATCAACGCTTCAGCAATACCTGGTGCTACCATTTGTAGCGTAGCTTGCTTAACTTCGCCCAGTGCAATAAAGGCATTCATTATGCCCCATACTGTACCAAACAAGCCTATATATGGACTAATTGAGCCCACGGTTGCTAAAAATGACAAACTTGATTCTAATTTTTCTACCTCACGCGAAAGCGCCACGCGCATGGAGCGATGTGTGCCTTCCATAACAATGCCAGCACTTTGAAATGTATTTTTTTTATGACGTGCAAACTCTTTAAAGCCAGCGGTAAATAATGCTTCTATACCTTTTGATTGCCCACTACGTGATGAAATTTCGCTATACAGCTTACTTAAATCAATTCCAGACCAAAACTTTTGTTCGAACTTTTTGGCATTGCTTAAAGCGTCTGAGATTGCTTTTTTACGCTGAAAAATAATAGCCCACGACATTACCGACATCGCTACTAACGCTAGCATCACTAGTTGCACAAGCAAACTTGCTTCTAGAATTAGATCTAAAAAATTAAGCCCTGATCCCACGTTAAACTCCTAAAAAATTAAAAACACATCAAATTGATTTATTTGGATAATATGACCTTACACCAGAACTACAAAGGGTAAGCGTCTAAAATTGTAGCTAGTGTATATAGTGTATTTCCCGCTTACAACGATCTTGCTATGAATAGACAACAAAAAACGTTAAAAAATTCTTTTATTTTTATTAAACCGTAAAATAACCCGTTTATTATAATTGCGTAATTAATATTAGTGTTTATTAATGCGCTATTATAAAGGTAACACTCAGTTAAATTAGCTGTTTATTCAAAATATAAGCATAAGCACGCAAAACAACCTAAGGTTTACTTTAACGTAATAGTAAAACTAATACCGAAATTTACTGCAAAATACAATATAAGCAAATAATTTCATAAAGTTATAATGTTAACGATTAATTAACGTGCAATAATTGAACATTCATATAAAGCATTCAGATTAGTTTTTTTTATCTGAAATTATAAATTTTCTAGTTTGAACAAAAAACAACTCTTCGGTATTATTACCTCATACCGAACTAACGCATTAAATGAAAGTTTTCATTGCACCCAGTTCTTCGTAATATGACATTTCATCGTATTACATTGTTTTACTTTTTTTAGGATAAAACCTAAGTAAGTAAAATAGAGTTCCCAAGATTACTTCCTTCAACTTGTTGTTTGCCCGCATTATTTGCGGGCTTTTTTTTGCCCATAAATAACATTAATACCTAAGTATTAAGTTAGCATCACAACTTTAGCGTTTATAACAATTGCATAAAGCCTAAGCTAGTGCGCCACAGCAAGCCACCTATTAGTTAACACCAGCAATATAACGCAGGCACAATAACCTTGATTGACTTAACGCATCGTGAATTATTGCTAAATTTAAGTACGCATACCAACCACATTAAAACTCACCAAGTATAGCGCCAATAACGTGCCTATAGAATGAATATAACGGCAGCGCAAAGCAACATAAAACACGGCTAAGCATAAACTAAAAAGCCATTGCAATTAATTAATCGCAATGGCTTTTTAAATTGGGTAAAGCTTTTTATTAGTCTTGCTTTGGTAGTAAACCAAAGTGATAATATGCGTTGTCTGACACTATTCGTCCACGGGGTGTTCGCTGAATAAAGCCCTGTTGAATTAAAAAGGGTTCGATTACATCTTCAATAGTCTCTTTTTCCTCGCCAATAGCTGCAGCTATATTGTCGAGCCCAACTGGGCCGCCCATAAATTTTTCTATAATGGCGAGTAAGTACTTACGATCCATATAATCAAAACCGCTTTTATCTACATCGATCATATTAAGTGCCAGCTCTGCCACTTCGGCGTTTACCGTACCGTCTGACTTTACTTGGGTGTAGTCACGCACTCGGCGTAGTAATCTATTGGCAATACGGGGGGTACCGCGTGAGCGTTTAGCAATTTCAACTGCACCCTCGTCGCACATTTCTAAATCAAGAAAATGCGCCGATCGCCCTACTATGTACGATAAGTCTTCTACTGAATAAAACTCTAAGCGCTGCACAATACCAAAGCGGTCACGCAGTGGCGAGGTTAACGAACCCGCGCGAGTCGTTGCGCCAATAAGCGTAAACGAGGGTAAATCTAATTTTATCGAGCGTGCTGCTGGGCCTTCACCTATCATAATATCAAGTTGGTAGTCTTCCATTGCTGGGTAGAGTATTTCTTCAACTTGTGGGCTTAACCTGTGTATTTCATCAATAAATAATACATCACCTTCTTCAAGGTTGGTTAGCAATGCGGCTAAATCACCGGCTTTTTCGAGCACTGGCCCTGAGGTTGCCTTTATATTTACCTGCAGCTCGTTGGCAACAATATTAGCTAATGTAGTTTTACCCAAACCTGGTGGGCCAAAAATAAGCAGGTGATCGAGTGCTTCGCCTCGGCTACGGGCCGCTTCAATAAAAATTTCCATTTGCTGTTTAACATGCGGTTGACCACGGTAATCGGCGAGTAGTTTTGGCCTAATTGCACGGTCTATAGAGTCTTCGTTGGGTTTTTCAGTCGCGTCAATTAAGCGATCAGCTTCGATCATAGGTTACTCACAGCATTGATTTTAAAGATTCTTTAATAAGAACCTCAGTAGACATATCGGGTTTACTTACTGATTTTACTGCTTTTTGCGCTTGTGGCAATTTATAACCTAGCGACACCAAAGCCGACACAGCATCATCGGCGGCATTATTAGCAATTGTTGCGTCGCTAAACGGCTCAATAACCGCACTGTCGCTGAAAGGGGTGAATAAATCGTTGCCCCAATTTTTTAATCTGTCTTTCATTTCGAGTACTAGCCGCTCGGCGGTTTTTTTACCTACACCGGGTAATTTAACTAAGCTTGTGGAGTCTTCGTTATTTACACAGCTTACAAATTGCTGCGCCGACATACCCGACAAAATAGCTAAACCTAGCTTTGGCCCTACGCCATTGGCTTTTAATAACTCTCTAAATAAGGCACGCTCTACTTTATTGTTAAAGCCAAACAATAGTTGTGCATCTTCGCGTACTACAAAATGAGTATAAACAATGGCATTTTCGCCAACTTTAGGTAAGTCGTAAAAGCAGGTCATTGGCATTTGCACTTCGTAGCCAACACCATTTACCTCTAATAATATTTCGGGAGGTTGTTTTTCTACTAAAATACCATTTAAGCGACCAATCATAGTTATTTCCTTAAACGTCCTCTAACGGTTTTGCTTGCGCTACCCGCTAGTTTTATTAAATTTTGTTCTGAGTGCGCATGGCAAATAGCAATAGCCAGTGCATCGGCGGCATCAGCTTGTGGCGTACCAGGTAGTTTTAAAATGTTTTTAACCATATGCTGTACTTGAGTTTTATCGGCGCCACCATTGCCTACTACGGCTTGTTTTATTTGCCTTGCTGAGTATTCAAATACTGGTAAGTCGGCCATTGCAGCGCCTACAATAGCAGCACCACGTGCTTGGCCTAGCTTTAAGGCTGAGTCGGGATTGTGCGCCATAAACACTTTTTCTATCGCGAAGGTTTCTGGCGAAAACTGCTCTATAAGCTGGGTAATGCCTTGGTAAATCATTTTAAGTCTTATATGAAACTCATGATCCGCTAATTTAATGCAACCACTGCCTAAATAAGTGAATTTAGATCCCTGATGCGCTACAACACCGTAGCCAGTTAAGCGTGAGCCTGGATCAATCCCTAAAATTATGGCCAAAAAGCACCCTCATTATTGTTATTCGTTAATTAGGCTAATAATGCCAGAGCACTGTATAAATTACCAGTAACAATAAAACAAAAACGCCCACTTAAGTGGGCGTTTTCCTTTTGCTTAAATATTGGCAACTTAACCTAACGCACGCACCAGCCCTTGGGTGTTTTGCTTAAGTGTGCGAGCAATCATAAAATAGCCTAACCCCGCTACAAACACTCCACCTGCCACCGGTCCTATTATCCAAATATGTGGATGTAATTTACCCGCCAGATCAAATAACTGCTGCTGTACAATTAATAGCGCAATATCACTAAAAAAAGCGGCAACTAAGCCGGCCAAACCACCAAGCAATAAAAACTCATATAAAGTGGCGTTTTTAATAAGCCGGCTTTTTGCACCAAGTGTGCGCAGTATTACAATTTCTTGCATGCGCTCGCCTAAGCTTGCTTGCACTTGCGATATTAATACCAGTGCACCACACAACACCACAATAGTAAGTACAAAGCCAATTGCAAGTGACACTTGCTCTATGGTTGATTGTATTTGTTTAACAAAGTTACCTACATCTATGGCGGTAACCGTTGGGTAGCTGCGCAGCAATTGACTAAAGTCGCGTTTTTGATCAGGCTCAATACGTACCGACGATATATAGGTTGCCGGAAAGTCTTTGAGCACATCAGGACTTAAAATAATAAAAAAGTTTGGCTTAAGGGTGGCCCAGTTTACTTTACGCACACTGGTAATTTTAGCGTCAAACGACTGCGCACCAATTAAAAACGTTAACGTGTCGCCAAGTTCAACATCTAAACGCTCAAGCATAGACTCCTCAATAGATGCCTCTGCTAATGTGTTTTCATTAAACCACTGCCCTTGCACTATTTCGTTTTGCGCTGGCGGCGTTTCAAGCCAGGTTAAATTTAGCTCGCGACCAATACCAGCGCGTGCCTCTTCATCTTTTTTCTCGTTGTCTTGCAATGATACTTCTCGCGCTACCAGCTCGCCATTTACCGCATTTACCCGGCCACGAATGGTGGGATAAAACTCCGATACCTGAATGTTTTTTTGCGCCAAATAAGTATTAATTGGCTCAAGTTCGTTTTGGGTAATATTGACTAAAAATGCATTGGGAGCATCGTCTGGTAACTGCGACTGCCAATCGGCTATCATGTCGTTTTTAAGTACCACTAAAAATAGTAATAGCTTAATAGCGAGGGAAAAGCTGATCAGCTGGACTGCATTCACATTTGCACGCTTTTGAATTGACGCAATTGCCAGCGACCAACTATTACCCGGCTTTAAGCCCAATTTACGGCCACCACCAAATATAACTTTAGACACCAAAAACAACACGCCAATTAAAGTTAGGGTTGAGGCAAACAAAATCAGAGTAATTTTTATATTATTGCTAAATAGCCACATGAGTAAAAACACGGTAAACGCACTCATAGCTAAGTGCACCCGGCTAACCGCTAGTTTATCGCCTAAGTTACGACGCAGCACTCGCAATGGCGGAATATCAAATAAATCAAATAACGGCTTGATAGAAAACATCACTGCACAAATTACACCTGTGCTAATTGCCACTAACCACGGCTTAAAACCCGCCATTGGCAACGTTGTACCCATGCTTTTTGCTAAATAATGTGTTGCAATTTCTTGTAAACCATAACCAATTAATAAACCCACTGTTACCGCCATTAAACACACCATTAATAAGTGTGTAAGGTAAATTTTGCGGATCATTGCCCGGCTACCACCTAAGGTTTTCATCATAGCAACTGGGTCGTATTGGCGTTCACAATAACGCTTTGCAGACACCGCAATTGCCACTGCGGCTAAAATAATGCCCAGCAAACCTGCTAGCAACAAAAAGCTTTCTGCACGGTTTAAACTATTAGATATTGGCGATTGGCGATCTTTTACGCCATACCATTGCTGGTTTTCTTTTAACTGCGGTTTTAGCCAATCGTAAAAACTATTTATATCGCTTTCATCGCCGGCATAAAGCTGACGATAAAACACTCGGCTACCCGGTTGTATTACTTCTGTTTTTTCCACGTCGTTAATGTTTATAAGCACCCTGCGGCTACTCGAAAACACATTAAAAGGCGCGTCGGGCTCTTCTACAATTACTTTTTCAACGTTAAATAATGCAGCACCTAGCTCTACTACATCGCCTATATCTATATTTAAACTATAAAATACCGACTCGCTAAGCCACACATTGCCAAGTGTTGGTCCGCCGTTAGCAACTTCGGTTTCTCCATTTAGGCTCGACTTAACCTTAAGTTGCCCCTTTAACGGGTAACCACTTGAGGCCGCTTTTACCGAACTAAATTGCATTTCGTCGTTGGCAAATAACATAGTGTCGAAGTAAAGCATTTGTGCGGTTTTTAAATTTTGTTGCTCTGCTTTAGCTATATAAGAAGTGTCGATTACGTGATTACTGCCAAGCACTCGGTCGGCGGCAATAAAGGCGCTACTTTTTTGCGCAATACTCTGTGCAATACGCTCGGTAACCATAGATAAAGTAAGCACGGTAAGTACCGCAAGCGCTATAGCCGCACTTATCACCGTAAGCTCACCACGGCGAAACTCCCGCGAAAATAACTTAAGCGCTAACTTAGCCCACATTTGCTATTTCCTCTGCTGAGTTTTCTACTAATCGGCCACCTTCAATTTGAATAATATGCTGGCATTTTTGTGCAAGTGCCTCGTCATGCGTTACTAAAATAAGCGTAGTACCGTGCTGCGAATTTAGATCAAATAATAACGACTCAATCATTTTACCGTTTTTACTGTCTAGATTTGCCGAAGGCTCATCGGCAAACAGTATTTTTGGCGTGCCAATAAATGCCCGCGCAATTGCAACACGTTGCTGCTCACCACCAGAGAGTTGCGACGGATAATGGTCGATGCGATGACCCAAACCTACCTTTTCTAGCAAAATAAGTGCTTGCTGTTTAGCGTCGCGCTCCCCTGCAAGTTCAGCGGGTAGCATTACGTTTTCAAGCGCTGTTAAACTTTGTACTAACATAAACGACTGAAATACAAAGCCTACTTTTGCGGCGCGCAGCCCAGCACGCGCTTCTTCATCGAGATTATGTAGCGGCTCGCCATCTAAAAATATTTCACCGCCACTCGCCGTATCAAGCCCAGCTAACAAACTAAGTAACGTAGATTTACCAGAACCAGAAGTGCCCACTACTGCAACAGATTCGCCATGCTTGACATTAAAGCTGATGTCGCTGAGGATGGGCAACTCACCTTCAAAGGTAGATACCACTTTAGACAAACCATTTACTTGAATTATATTTAATTGAGAAAGCGCTGACATATGACTCATTCAATCCTACGTTTTGTATTCATTTTATTTTTAGTTATCAAACCACTAAGTGCAGCAGCTAATAACACCATTTTAATACTTGGTGACAGTTTAAGCGCAGCCTACGGACTTAAACAAGAACAAGGCTGGGTACAATTGTTACAAGATAAATACGATGCTGAGCAAAGTAATATCAAACTTATTAATGCCAGTATCAGTGGCGAAACAACCGGTGGCGCACTGCGCCGTGTAGATGCTTTGCTAGCGCAGTATCAACCAACTCATGTACTTATTGAGCTGGGCGCAAACGACGGTTTACGTGGTTTTCCGGTGAGTAAGCTACAAGCTAACTTAACCGAATTAATCAAAAAAAGCCAAGCAGCCAATGCCACCAGCGCTTTAATGGAAATTTATATTCCCCCAAATTACGGGCCACGTTACAGTAAAATGTTTACCGATAGTTTTACACAAGTAAGTAAAAATACAAACGCTTACCTTATGGACTTTTTTGTACTTAAAGTTGCTGGGCAAAACGACTTAATGCAAAACGATAACTTGCACCCTAACAAAACTGCGCAACCAATACTACGAGACGAAATGTATAACACGATCAAACTGTGGTTAAATAAAGACTAGCGCCATGCTTAACTACTTTTAATTGCGCAAGGAAACTATTTTCAGCCTGCTTGCGCAAAAAACACTCAAACAAACAAATGCTTATTGATTTTTAAAAAAATACACGTACTATTGCAACCTCAGTCGGTATGTGGCGCAGCTTGGTAGCGCACTGTCATGGGGTGGCAGGGGTCGAGAGTTCGAATCTCTCCATACCGACCATTTAAATCAATACCTTACCTCTAATTATAAGACTTCCGTTTTAGCCTAACGCATTGCGTGTAGCCAATGTGTAGCCACTCTACTCTTTTTTATAGTCGGGAATTAAAATTCAACTCTTTAATTGCTTGCGCGTACTGGTTGCGAATCCCCCTTCTACGGTGTAGGAAAATACCCTATAAAAATTTAGCTAGCTTGCTGTATTGTTCTAGGCTATTTCTAAGCCCCCATACACCCGAAAACCCGTTTCTTTGTAAATATCTAAATAAGCTTTTACGCGTCCATGTATTACCCCAACTAGTTTTTAAGTTTATGTTATTTAAATGATTAACTAAATACTGGTAGCTAGGGTTTTTATATTTATGCGATTCATTAAGCTTTAATACCAGCGCTTTAAATACTAGTTTATCGTTATCAATTCTATGCTGTGTATTCATATATCCTCCTTAGAAGGTCATATTATACCCTTCCTTTTATTACAATCATTTCGGGCGATTCAGTTAGGCATAAAATTGTGTTCAATAAGAAGGCTATGGATAATTAAACTTAAATGACTTGAATTTGCTAGCGCCTTTTGTAATTCTAATAACACTAAAACTACTAAGGACGGTTATGTTTTTATCAGATAATCAACAATCAAAAGCTTCAAATACCAAAACCGAATGGACTTTAAACGACAAAGGCCTAACCAATAACTTTACTGAAACAACTTATGAGATTGAGCACCTCAGCTTTTCACTAAAAAAAGATGGTTACAAAGGTGTCGCATCAATATTTTATAAGAATGAATTCCTTTGCAATTTAATCACGACTTATAGCTTATCTGGTGTGTATAAAAAACATGGCATCAAAGAAAACACAACGATAAATAATAATATTAATGAAAAGCTTTTAGATGTAAACAACAATGAAATTACGCTCTCTAGTGTACTACTCAGCTTTAAATCAAAAGACTATGGTATAGCGGGTTTGAGGACTGTTGAATGTAACTCCTCTTATGATCTCCTTTTCTATGGTAAATATTTAACGAGTGTTTCTAAAGAAACTGCTCATAAGATAGAAGCTACAAAAGATATATATCTAAATACTAAACTCTCAGCTTTAAATGAAAGAATAAAAAATAACCTAAGCGAAATTGAAAAAAGAAAAGATAGCCTCACTACAAAAAACTTTAAAGTAATTAGAGGCCCTAACGAAGTTGTGCTTACTACTGAAACAGCATCAAATTTAAAAGTACTCAAAAGGTTGGATGTTATAACTGCTGAGTGTGTTTATGGGATGAATATCTTCAAAGATATATTAGCCAGTCTCAGTGATACTTTTGGTGGCAGAAATAAAAGTATACAAAACACTTTAAGAGATGCCCGCAGAACAGCTTTAACTGAGCTAAGAAAAGAAGCCTATTCTTTAGGCGCTAACGCTGTAATTGGTATAGACCTAGACTACAGTGAAATATCAGGCGGTGGTAAAGCTGGCATGTTGTTTATTGTCGCCTCGGGTACAGCAGTGATAATAGAGCAGTAGCTTACAAAGCCCTGCAAATATCTTAAATAAATTGTAAGGACAAATAAAAAATTAATGTGACACCCATTCTAATAATTAATCGCTTTAATTTTTACTAAGATAAATATCGTTTGGCTTAAAGTGTCCTAAATATTCAAAATGCTTCCGCTAGCTCAAATAACATCGTTTTTACCTACTTTTTATTCATTTTTAGGCATGCGAAATACTGTGCTTTCACAGTGAAGGGAAATAACGGGTAACTTTTTGAAGTAACGCTTTAAGCCAGTAGTTTTTCGCAGTTACTAACGTTTGCGCGCCGCTTTCTGTTTAGGTGTTCGCAGTATCCTTCGTGTGACGCTGGGCGACCTACTGCACCATGAAATACGCGACTAAATTGCGTGGTGAGTTTTAGCCAGTTTTCGGGGGTAATGTTTACTCTTTGTAACAGGGGTAAAGTGCTGCTTTCGATATAGCCTGCTTTACCTTCGCGTATACAACGTCCGGTTAATTCTACTAGTTCAAGGTAAGATTTAAGCGCAAAGGGTAATCCTTTTGCCATGTGCTTTTTTGATTTACCTGAAAAGCGCAGGAGTTGCTTCGGTTGCTTACCTGCAGTGGCACTTTCAATGCGTATTTTTACGCTGGTATGCTCTGATGTTTCTGGTGTTGTTGCTGCCTTTGCTCTTATTGGGTTTAAGTCAACATATGCCATACAGGCGATTAATGCGGCTTCATCTAAGAGGGCTTGTGATTTAAAGCGTCCTTCCCAAAAGCGGCCGGTACAGTTATCTTCTTTATTAGCTCTGCGCGCAATGTCTTCATTTAATAAGCGCATAAACCAACTGATATTAGCTAAGCGTTCTCGGTATTCAATGATTGTTTCATTTAGAAAGAGCCATTCAATTTTACTTAGCTCTTCACCTTGCAGATATTTGTTAGTGAGTACAGTGCCTTTACAAAGCCTGTGCCACCGCTGAATAATGGCTTTATCGGTTAGTCGCTTGGCTTTTTTATCAGCAACATAGAGTACTACGTGGGTGTGATTACTCATTACTGCATACGCGCACACATCGATACAAAATACGTTAGCGAGGGCAAGTAATTTGCTTTCAACCCACCCTCTGCGATGTTCATACGATTGATTAGTAAAGTTGTCTACGCCGCATAAAAATGCACGGCGTACACAGCGCGAAATACAGTGATAGTATTTTGTATCGACCAAACTTACCTGACGCTTTCTTGCGATAACCATGTGACACCCTGCTTAATTATTGCACTAACCAGAGCTTAGTTAATTACACTGATATTACAAATATTAAGATGGGTGTCTGTTTAATATCTTTTTACAAATATTAAGATGGGTGTCTGTTTAATATCTCTCCATACCGACCAACTTTAAAAGCCTTTTAAATAACCAAAATCAATTACTTCGCAACACGCTCAGTTACTTTATTGCTACCTTTCCTGAATTTAAAAAATATACAGTAACCTAGTCTGGCATGCAGCTTCCGCTATAAACCACTTTGCTATATTCACCTGAAAAATCACTCATGCTTACCGAATTTATTATAAATGCACTTTTGCTGATCAGCCATTGACCGTCTCTTTGCTTTTCAAATTCGTCGAGGTAGTAGCCACCTAATTGCACATGGAGCTTATCTTTGGTGTTGATACTTTGAAAGCGAAGGTTAATTTTAGTCTTGGCTGTATTGTTGGTGAGCTCTAAAAAAACCGGATTTTGTGCGTGATGCATATCAACTATATGGTCGTGGCAACCAAGATCTTTAAAAACAGCCACAAAATCTTCTCGTCGGTTAAATTGGCCAATGTGACCAAAGTTAATATCTACTTCGCCGCTAATAAAACAATTAGTTACCACCTCAGGTTGTTTTTCATCGCAGGCATTTAGGTAGCGATATTTCAACTCTAATATTGATTGCTTGTCTTCTAGTTGCTGTAAACGTTGCTCGGTAGTCTTTGTATATTTCATAGCAGCCCTTTGTTTTTTGGTTGATTTTTAAGCTAGGCTTTTATACTAAGGCTTTACATGCTAATTTCAATACAAATATATCTTTATTACTAGTACGACTACTATCGAAACTAAATTGAGCTGGTTAGCCAATTTAACCTTTAGTATTTTTTATGTGTCGTTTTTTAAATGAGGGAATTCATGCAACAGGAAGAAGCAAAAGTTGCCATTGTAACCGGTGCTAGCCGCGGTGCAGGCAGAGGCATTGCCTTAGCTTTAGGTAAAAAAGGCATGACAGTTTATGTTACTGGCCGCAGTATAAAAACAGGCTCAGTTTTAGGGTGGGATGGCTCGGTATTACCCGGAACAGTATATGAAACTGCCGAGCAAATTAATCAAGCAGGTGGTATAGGTATTGCTGTGGTGTGCGATCACAGTGACGATGCACAAACCGCCGCATTGTTTGCTCAGGTTGAAAAAGAGCAAGGCCGATTAGATATTTTGGTTAATAACGCTGCATTTATTCATGATCAATTAGTTGAACAAAAGCCATTTTGGGAAAAAGAGATTGATGCGGGTAAAATTTTAGATGTAGGTTTACGCTCTGCTTACGTGGCTAGTTGGCATGGCGCAAAACTAATGGCTAAGCATAACAGTGGCTTAATTATGTTTGGTTCATCATTTGGTGCTAGTTGTTATATTCATGGGCCTGCTTATGGTGCACAAAAGGCGGGCCTTGATAAGCTTGCTCATGATATGGCGGTAGACTTTAAAGGCACAGGTATGCGTGCTGTATCTATTTGGATGGGGCCACTCTTAACCGAACGTTCGGCCATTATAGGTAAACTAGATAAAGAGCAATACCAGCAGTTTATGGCAACCGCAGAGTCACCAGAATTTATTGGTGATATTGTTTATGCTATTGCTAATGACCCTAAAGGTGACGAGCTTAACGGGCACACTGTAATTGCTGCCGAAATAGCTAAGCATTTTAATATTACCGACAGAGAAGGTTTGCAGCCACCATCTTATCGCGAAATGTTAGGTTCGCCGAATAAGCCAAACCCTGCCATTATTTATTAATAAGTTATAGATGAGGCTGTTGAAGTTGATAGCGCCTATAAACCTTAAATAAGCTTATAGGCTAAAAACAAAATAAACGCCGCTTTAATTTAACAGTTTAAATTAAAGCGGCGTTTTAACTATTATAGTTAATGCTTGCGCCCTACACCATTACGAACCATGTCTTGCCCTGTTTGGAATACGTTTTCTGTAATCATGCGTGCTAAAAGTAGCTTTTGATTATCGTCAAACACAGCAACAAAACGGCTGCCATCCTTGTTATTAGTAGCCATACCAACACCGGCAACACCTTTAAGTCCAAAACCACCGCTTTCTACATTAAGTAAAAAACTTTCAAGGTCGGCTAGATTATCAATTACACTTTGCTCTTCGCTCATTTTTATAACTCTTTTAATCATGCTCCGCGTACTGCAAAGCTTAGTAATACAATATGCTCGCTATTTTATATACTCTTGGTAAAAACTTAAACCTTTTAGCCAACAACACCGCATATCAATATAAGTGCTACACTGTGGCCTGGTTATTATGCTAACTGGCAAACTATGAAAGACTGTAATCAATGCGGTAAATGTTGTATTAAATACGGCGATGGCGACTTGAGTGCTACCCAAGAAGAAATTGATTTATGGGAAATATTTAACCCTGAAATCTTTGAATTTGTTAAAAATAATGAGATATGGTTCGATCCTAAATCGGGCGTTAGGCTAAGCAGATGCCCTTTTTTAGAGGTTGAGCCTAAAACAAACCCTCAAGCGAAAAATAAATATACTTGCAGTATTTACTTAGACCGCCCCGAAGACTGCCGTCATTATCCGAGCCTAATAGCTGAAATGATCAGAGATGAATGCGAAATGATTGAAATAACTGATCTGTCGCAGCCAATAAAAGCACAAATAAAACTAGATTTTATCATGCGTGATAGCCGCCCCGCTGGCTACTAAGTATTAAAACGGCCAATATAGTTTTATAAACAATATTTTGGCCGTTTTAATTAAACACGCTCTAGTAAACTTTCAGAACTAAAATGTACTCACTGCAAGTTCTAAATGACTGATAGCACAGCCATATTGATCCTTATTAATACGATGATACGCAGTGTTAGCTTGTACACTTAAGCTCAATATAAACTGATCTTGTTGGGCAACTGTACTTTGCTCTTGGCTTAAACACATAGCTTGAATAAGTGAGCGTAATTTTGCATTCGTTAATATAGAGCCAAATCGTTGTAGCGGTAATGCTGGTATTTTAATATTTGCTAAAGCTTTTTCAATGCTGCGCTGGCTTAGGGTAAAGTCTTCATTTTTAATATCAATAACGCTGCCTGCAGGCCAGTATGAGTAGTTATAATGCTGATTGCCTTTTGCTTTTAAATATACCACACCACTTTTACCTATTACGGTAATTAAGTTACCTGCGGATGACTTTATAACGACTAATGCCGTGGCTTCATCAATACCAAAACCAAACTTTTGTTGCGTTTTATCAAGTACTGTTGCCAACCTTAATGTACGGTTTTGTTCACTAAAGTGAGTATCGATCATGCCATAATTAAATGTTGCAAGGCCACCAGCAAGATTAAACATAGAACTATCGTTAATATCTGCCTGTAAAGCCAAAAGGCTCGACCCTTTAGTAATTGTAGCTATGTTACCACTTGTGTTTTTGCCACCGCTTTGAATAGCCGCCCCCGCGCCGCTACCTATAACAACAGGGCGTGTTTGCAATGCTTTAGTCCACGGGTAAGCTTGGTTGTTTTCATCAAACAGTACGCTGCGCGTTAAGTCTTGCTCGCCATTATTAAAAATCACTCCTGTACTGTTGTTTATTAGCTTTACCAAGCTATTAACGCCATTACTGCAAAGGGTATTTTCTGCTTGGATGCGATCGGGATAAATAGCCTCACGGTTATACAAGCGCATTTCTGATTGCCTATATTGTGGTAATTTTTCACAGGTGTTTGTAGTAATTGCTTTAACTAATGCAGGGGTCAATGCTAACCATTGGCTGTTTACACTTGCCGTGCTCAATAAACCTTGAGTAAAATCGGCAGCAGCATAAGGGTCACGGCTTGCTGCTGTAATTGCCAACATACTTGGTTGTTCGTTAGCTACCTTTAAACTACCCGTTATAAATTGTAGTATATTGTTTATAGTCGGTTCATTATTCAAATTAGGGTTAACTTGCTCTGCTAATCGCTGCCCTTGAGAACTAAACTGAGGCACTTCAAGCATATCCATAACAAAATGATACTCTTGCTCCGACAGGCTATTAAGCTGGGTATTATCAATATCGCGCCAGTGCCATAACAGTGCAGGCTTAGTTATTGATGCTGATGACTTAGCCTGTATCGCAAATAAAACTTTAGCTGTGCTACTTTTAACTTCTTGATTAGTACTTGGCCACCGCTGAGTGATTTTTTTAACTTTTTCAGCCGTAACGCTAAATAAATGCTCTGCTTTACCCGCTATTTGGGTGTTTTTATCGCACTGCTGCGTGTTTAAACTACTGCAGCTACTTAGCTCGCTACCAACTAAAATTAACGTTTGGCTTTGCTCTGCGGCCGTTAAACTAGCACAAAACGTAATGCTTAATAACACAGCTAAAAAGCGGGCCAATTGCTGTTGT
Organism: Pseudoalteromonas sp. NZS127; assembly: GCF_015864805.1. Classification (NCBI taxonomy): domain Bacteria; kingdom Pseudomonadati; phylum Pseudomonadota; class Gammaproteobacteria; order Alteromonadales; family Pseudoalteromonadaceae; genus Pseudoalteromonas; species Pseudoalteromonas sp. NZS127. The sequence continues at coordinate 20,139 of NZ_JADYWN010000027.1, forward strand.
CTGTAATGTGTAAATGCATGCGTCATGATATAACCCAAATAAGAAGTGGCTTGTAATTACATCATGTTAATTTTTAATAACTTGGGCTGCAACTTTATATCTGAATCTAGATATGGTGTTAAGCCAATAACGCGCGTATCGCTTTGTTTAGCTAAAGATACTAACTACCTAAAGCGGTTAAATAGTACCTAAACAAAATTAAACACGCTGTTTATTGAGCCGGTGTTTTGTTTAACTTATGCTTATATTTTAGGCAACCCGAGTATGGAATATGGATTTTTCTGCTGAAGAAATAGACTTTTTATCTGACTTATTTAAATCCGATCAAAAACCTGCATTACCTCATGAGCCTATGTTAACCATGCAAAGCAGTGTGCCTGTTAGTGTTGCGCAGTTACTTAGCAATGCCAATTTAACTCTGCTGGCTGAGGTTGCCCATTATCAACTGTGGTTTCCGCTACACTTAAAAATTAATAGTTCCGGCACAATTACACCCACTTTAAGCGCTCCTGAAGTTATTGATACTAAAGGTACTCAACGCAGTTGGCGCTGGAGCCATTTAAATATTAAAAGCCAAGGCTTTTGCATTGAATCAATTTCAAGCACAGGTGTATTTTTAAAGCCCACAGGTAAACACAAAAACTTATCAAAAGTTCAACACGTAGAATTTACCCTACCAAATAAAGAATCTGTATCTATGGATATTGAGCCTGTAAGGCAAAGCAAGCATGGCCTTGCAGCTAAAATAAAACACATTCATACTGGTAAAGAACAATTAAGAGCTTATTTATTTGCCGAACACCAACGTCAATACGCTAATTTATATCAGTATGAACCATTAATTAACTCACCAAGTTAGCGCTTAACAACAGCCTCTGGTTACAGTCACTGCATACTATTGCTTTTTGTTATTTGCTAAACAAAGTAGATGCAATATGAATTGGATAGTTGTCATTTATTAATTCTTTAATAAATAACGACGGCTGTTTAGCATCGGCAATTAAGTAAGCCTTATGTTTTGCTCGGGTAAGCCCCACATATAATAAACGCCGCTCTTCTGAATAAGCAAAGGTGTCTTGGCTAGGTAGTAAAGCCTCCAGCAGCGGATTATTTTGCTGACTACTCGGAAAGCCAAACTTCCCCTGCTCTAACCCTATAATAATACAGTAATCTGCTTCTAACCCTTTGGCGCTATGCAGGGTTAAAAATGCTACGTTTGCACTTTTTTGTTGTGAGGCTAAATGCTGTTGCACTTTGTTGAGCGTATAACGATAACGGCTCAATACAGCAATACTCGCGTTTGCATGGTGTTTTTGAATAGTATTGATAGCTTGCTGGGTTTTTAGCTCTAACGACTTTTTACCTTGGTACACGTCATCTAATAAAATAACTTGAGGCTCAGCCACTTGTGTATGAGTAATAATGAGCTTTTTATACTGCTCAGGGTTTTGCATAACAAAACACCCCGCTACGTCACTTATACTATTGTTATACCTAAATGTTTTTTGCAACAACGTTAACGAATGACTACCCACTAACTCATTAAAACGTGTGGTAAGTGCTAAGTTACCACCAGAAAACCGATAAATTGCCTGCCAGTCGTCACCTACAGCGGTAAAACGCACCTTATGACCATGCTTAATTAAACTGTTTAATAAAGCCATACGTGCAGCAGAAATATCCTGAAATTCATCCACTAAAATATGCTGCCATGGCACATTCACTTGCTGCTTATTTACAGCCTGAGTAGCTTGTAAAATCATATCGTCAAAATCAATACAGTTTTGCGCAATGAGTTGCGTTTTATAAGCGCGATGCATAGCAATTAATAACTGCGCGGCCGCACTGTGATGATTAGTGCTTTTTTGATTGCTATTAACTTGACTCGTATTTAATTGATTGGTACTTAGTTGAACAGTATTTAATTGATTATTTTGGCGCTTAAGCCGCTGAGTAATTTCGCTATCGGTTAACTGTTCAGCCCTTATAGCTGCTAAGCATTTTAAATATTTATCAACCTCATGCTTAAGCTGCCCTGAGTCTTTTAATATTGCCAGTACTTGCGTAGCATTAAACTTACTTTTATGAGTATCGCAGGATACTAAAGGCTTATCGAGCATAGCAATAAAGGCGCTTAATAATACCGGTTGGCCTTGTACTTGCTCACTTAGCCATGATGTTAGCCAGCTCGACAGCGCGCCAAAATCACTTACAAAAGGCGATATGTTGCAACCTTTACCTGCCTGCTGTAGCAGCTGCAACCCTAACGCATGAAAAGTTAAAACCTCTGGTGACTTGCTTGATAATTTAGCCTGCTGGGCGCGTTTAATAAAGCGTGTTTTAAGCTCTTGCGCCGCTGTTTTATTATAAGCAAGTACCAGTATTTGCTCTGGCATTGCTTGTTTTGTGGCAATTAGATCAAGTGCTTTGGCTACCATAACTGAGGTTTTACCGGTACCTGCAGCAGCCAATACTAAATTTTTATCGTTATTGCGTATTACAGCAAGACGCTGCTCATTAGTTAATGGGTTTGACTCCACGTTATTATAAAAATCAGCTCGTTGAGCAAGTTGCTTGCGCTCATATTTATTACGCAGTTGTGCAATAGCATCATTCTTATTTTTTGCACTGGCCAATACCGATAAAAACTGGCTACTATTTGAAGGTAAATACCCTTGCCACACATTGCGGTTTTGCTGATAGCGCTTGCTCAGTGAAAACACCTCAGCGCTTAAAATTGTGGTATTACTGTCGCGTAAATACTCATCTAACGCAGTGCGCTTTAATAAAGCTTTAGCATTATTTATTTTGTGTTCAAGCGCTTGCGAAAAATATTGGTTAATTGCAATGTTTAGTGCTTTTGCCTGTGCTTTGTTTAAAAAGCTAATAGTAGTATGAGCACTATTTTCACCTAGAGTTAAATTAATTTTGGCGCTAAATATCCGGTTTTGCAACTGCGAAAAATCGTTAAAATCCTTGATTAAAAACGATTGCTTAGTCGCGTTTTTAAACTCAATCACTAAGCTTTCCTGCTCAATACTGAGTAATTTAATACGGGTGAAAAAACGGCCTAACCAACTAGGTGTGGCAAAATACTGCGCCATAATACTCAATATCTAAGTAGGTAATAAAACAATTGTAACATACTCTTTTATAATACATTTAATTTAACAACTTACTATAACTGAGCTTAGTAAATAGCTAATTTAAAAAATTAAAACAGCTGTTTATCGTTTTAATTTGCGCCTTATTTTAGTCAGCGTTAAGCTGTGCTTTTATTTACTAATTATATTAACTGCATTTGCTATATAGCCTTGCTATAAGGTTAATTATAATTATTATTAAAGGTTTATTATGACTAACAGCACATATCCTATTGGCACACCTGGCACTAAGTGGAATAACAACGATAAAGCCGATTGGTTAACCCGCCAAAATATTAAACGCAGCTATCAAAATGAAGTAGTAACCCTCATTAACGAGCTCAAAGATGAGCTAAATGTAGAACAATATGGCGAACTAAATTACGTTGCAGGCAAATATCCTTTATTTGTTTTAAAAACCGCTGACTTTAACACTAACAAACCTACCGTTTTAATTACCGGTGGTGTACACGGCTACGAAACTAGTGGCGTACACGGCGCGCTTAGGTTTGCAAAAACGGCAGCGCAAAAATATAGTCTGCATTTTAATATTGTAATCGCACCTTGTATTAGCCCTTGGGGGTACGAAACGATAAACCGCTGGAACCCAGAAGCCATTGATCCTAACCGCTCATTTTATGAAGGTAGCCCAGCGCAAGAGTCGGCGGCGATTATGGCGTATGTAAAATCCCTTGAGTTAGATTTAATTGCTCATATTGATTTGCACGAAACGACCGACAGCGACAACAGCGAGTTTCGCCCGGCACTAGCTGCACGCGAAGGCACAGTAAATACTAATTGGAATATTCCCGATGGTTTTTATTTAGTGGCCGATAGCACTAAACCTGAGGCTGCATTTCAAAAAGCCATTATTGATAGCGTAGCAAAAGTAACCCACATTGCCCCAAGTGATGAAAATAACCAACTTATTGGTGTGCCACAAGAGCAATTTGGGGTGATCAACTACGCTGCTCGCGAATTAGGTTTATGTATGGGCTTTACCAATGCACCTTATGTAACCACCACTGAAGTATACCCAGATAGCCCTACAGCAAGTGACGAAGAATGTATTTTGGCACAAGTAGCCGTAATTACGAGCGCATTAGATTACATAATTAATCTGTGATCTGGGTTTAAATATATACAATTAATAATCCTATTAAAATGCCCAAGTAGGTAAACTAGCTTGGGCATTTTTATACTTTTAATTTTTATAAAAGTAACTATCTTTCGTTATGCTAATGCTCGGATCTTCTTCTGCAAAAATAATAAATTTAACTTTACTTACCTTGTTTGAAATATCAAAGCCATCTGCAGTCACCGTTACGGGTATACGCCTCATCATTCCAGGTTGAATTAGTGTTGTATCTGGGCTAGTTAATTTAGCCTCTGCTAAGCCTGATATAGCAATAGTGTAGTGCAATGTTTGTTGGGTTTTATTTATAATCGTTAACGTATAAGGGTTTTCTACTAAACCCTCATAATTTACTCTGTACAAGGCGCCTCTATCGCGCAGTACCGAGGCTTCAATTGGTGTTCTTTGTACCACCCAAGCAAACATAGCTACAATTAGCATCAAGGTCAAAACACCATATCCAACCAATTTAAGCCTAAAAGGGTTGGTTTTTTTACCCGCCATTTGCTCTCCACTAGCGTATTTTATTAACCCTTTTTCATAACCAAATTTATTCATAGTATCGTCGCAAGCATCAATACATAAGCCACAGTTTATACATTCATATTGCAAACCATTTCGAATATCTATTCCAGCTGGGCATACCTCTACACATAAATTACAATCTACGCAGTCACCTAAGTTAAGTGCTTTTGGGTCGGCCTTACGTTTACGTGGGCCACGGTTTTCACCGCGTGCGCTATCGTAAGTAACCACGAGTGTATCTTTATCAAACATAACCGATTGAAAACGCGAATACGGACACGCCACAGTACACATTTTTTCACGTAAAAACCCTGCGTTACCATATGTACACAAAGCAAATAAAAACACCCAAAAGCTGGTAATACCCGACCACTCAAAAGTAAGCATTTCTAAGTACAATGTTTTTGCGGGTATAAAATAAGTTAAAAATGAAGTGGCAGTTAATAGTGATAGCACTAACCAAGCACTGTGTTTAGTAAGCTTTTTACGCCATTTGGTAAAACCCCATGCAGATTTATCAAGCTGTATACGCTGATTACGTGTGCCTTCAACGCGTTGCTCAACCCACGAAAACATCAACATCCAAATAGTTTGAGGGCAAGTATAACCACACCAAACGCGGCCTAACCAGTTGGTTACAAAAAATAGCGCAAAGGCCCCCACCATAAACAACATGGCTACAATAATAAAATCTTGCGGGAATAAAGTTAAAGTGAAAATAGTAAACTTTTGCGTTGCTACATCTAATAGCACCGCTTGTTGGCCGTTATATTGGATCCACGGTATTGCAATAAACGTAAGCATTAATAACCAGCCTAAGTTACGGCGTATACGTTGAAAAAAGCCTTTTTGCTCACGTATATAAATTGGCCCTTCGCTTTTGTAGGGCTTGATGATCATATCTTCTTCTTTAATATCAAACTTCATAGTACTTACTTAATCATAACGGATGTTAGTTAAGTATTTGCAACTTTCAGACCAAACTAAAAGCAAAGGCATTACATTGATATTTAAGTGATTTATTTATTATTAAAAACCTCAAACTCGCGATATAAAGCGATAGTCGCGATATATCACGAAACCTTGCTAATCCCTAACTTGTGCATTTTAGAGCGTAAGGTACTCTCTGGCATACCAAGTTTTGCAGCGGCACCTTTACTCCCCGATATTTGCCAAGCCGACAGCTTAAGCACAGTAATAATATGCTGTTTTTGCATTTCATTGAGCGTTAATGCTGGGTTTATAGTACTTTGTGATATTGCTTGTAATGGCTGACTTAATTGTAAAACGGCTTGCTTAGACAAAATGGCCTCGCGCTCTAGTACATTTTGTAACTCTCTAATATTGCCTGGCCAGTCATAAGCTTGTAGTTGAGAAATTGCCTTATTACTTAATCCCTTAAGCTGCTTAGTTAAACGTTTATTTAACTGCACTATTAAATTACTACATAAATAAGGAATATCTTCCTTGCGCTCTCTCAGCGCTGGCACTTTTATAGGAAATACATTTAAGCGATAGTATAAATCGATTCTAAAACTGCCTTTTTGCACCATTTCCCATAGATCGCGGTTAGTTGCTGCAATAACGCGAATATCTACCTTTAATGTATTGCTTGCCCCAACACGTTCAAATTCTTGCTCTTGCAACACTCTAAGCAACTTACTTTGCGCTTCAAGCGGCAGCTCTGCTATTTCATCTAAAAATAAGGTACCTTTGTCGGCTAGTTCAAAACGCCCTTTACGGCGCTCATTAGCACCAGTAAACGCGCCTTTCTCATGGCCAAACAGCTCTGACTCTAATAAGCTTGGCGTAAATGCTGCGCAGTTCACTTTTATAAAGGGCTGTTTATTACGCTTACTTAATCTGTATAGGTTTCGGGCAACCAGCTCTTTACCTGTACCATTTTCGCCTAAAATAAGCACTGTGGTATCGGTTTCGCTCACTAACTTAATTTGCTCTAACATGGTTTGAAACACGTGGCTTTTACCTACTAAGCCAGAGTCTTGCCAATCTTCGTTTAATTCTGCTATTAAATAATTATTTTCATCTTGTAACTGTTCACTCAAATGTTTTACTTGTGCAAGTGCATCTTGTAATGCATTTTGTGTTTGTTGCTGCTGAGAAATATCGCGAAATACCGCTACCGCACCTATCAATTCATTATTTCGGTAAACTGGTGTCGATGTGTACTCAACAGGGAAAGAGCTGCCATCTTTGCGCCAAAAAACTTCGTTTTTCACTTCACGGCGTTTACCGTCAAACATGGTGCAATATATTTGGCATTCGTCGGCTGGATAAGGCGTGCCATCGGCATGAGTATGATGATGGTATTGATGAATTTTTTTACCTAATAGCGTCTCTGCACTCCAACCTGTCATGCGCTCGGCCGCAGGGTTAACAAACACGGCATTACCCGACAGATCAAAGCCATAAATTCCTTCGCCCACTGCGTTGAGTAATAAACTAGGATCGTTTAAAAATTGTTTTATCATAAAATAGCCCTCGCGAAATATCGCGATCATTATGACAATTTAATTAAAAAAGTGCACTGCAAAAATTATTATTAGTAATTAATAGCGCTGGAGGAAGGGAGTGACAATAGAATTACGAAAATACAAAAATTTATGACAGAAAACAAAGCCTAGTTACCTTATTACGCTAACTAGACTTTATTTACAACTAACTTAAAGGCGTGGAACCAACTTTATAGCGCCTGCAACCACTTTCATATCAAGTGGTAGTTTACTTAGCAAGGCCATTTTAGGATCGTTCATATTTAGCTCATACACTGGGTTTACAGCTAAAAAGCGGTTAATAATATCCATAGCTTGTTCGTCTAGCGCACCTAAATTACCTTTAAAACCACCAGCATCAACACTCGAATCTAGTAATTTTATATTACGTAAAAACACCGCTTTTTTCTCGCTGTCGTAAAATGGGCTACCTTCTATTTGCAGCTTTAAGCGTACTGGGTATTTTAATGCAAAAGCACTAATGTTAGCGCTTGAATCGGCGCCTAGCACTACAACATCACGATTTTCTGGACCAATATTTACACTCACATCGTTTACATCAAACTCTACTGGTAATCCCATTAAACTTACCTGTTCGCTTAATTTAGGAAGCTGTTTTGTTAATAACGACTCCACGTCGGCGTTAGTAAATGAATAAACAGACATTCCTTGTGTAGCGTTACATGCAGTTAAAAATAATGCGGCAATAATAAATAATATTTTCATAAAAAACTCTCTAAATTATTATAAGTGATGGGTATAAAAAAGCCGCTTACGAGCGGCTTTTAAAAGAGTAATACTCTATTAGGTGTAACTACACTAAGCTGTAAAAACAGCCTTTAGCCGTGCTAGTGTGTCAGCATCAACTGAACCTTCACTGAGCGCTAACAACTGTTTTAAATAATAGCTTATATCTGCATGTTCGCCACGATGCTTATCATCTAACATGGCAACTTGCTCTGCCATTCTTTGCATTGCATCATTACTACTTACATTAGCTAAAATTTCCATTCTAGTAAGTAACTGTGCGCTACTAAGTGATGTTTTAAGTGCAGCTTGGTACTGGCTCGGTATCGCTTCATTATTTTCAAGAGCGTTAAATAAGGCCACTAAATTAGCTTGTTCGGCTTTGCTCGTTAGCCCTGCAAGCTTCTCTTCTATGGCGCTAAGTAACGACGTTACTTTTGGCGATAGTGACTTAAACTGGGTATACCCTTTAACTTTAGTTTCTAAGTCGTGTAATTGCGCTTTTTCGTTAATTTGACCTAGCGCCAATTCAAGTTCGTTAAGCTCAGCGACTACTTGCTTGTCGTTTTCGCTTTGATCTAACTTTTGCTGTTCAAACTCGCTACTGCGTTTAGTAAAAGTTTCGTCGTTAAATTGACGAAATTTTTGCCATAAGGCATTTTCAGCTTTTAAGCCGGCAAAGCCAATTGCTTGCCACTGCTGCTGTAATTGTTTTAGCTCTTGGCATGCTGCTGCTAGGTCATCACTTTGTGATAATTGCTGCGCTTGCTCTACTAATGCATTTTTAAGTGCAGCATTGCCTTTATGAAACGCATTTAACGCCGCTAGCACACGCTGCTGCTCGTTTTTGTAACGATCGTTTAATACACGGTACGTTTTAGGGTCAACTTTACCCACACTGCGCCATGCTTTGTTTAAACGATTGTATTGGCTTTCAAACTGCTTCCAATCAAAACCCTGCTCGTCAGTTGCGAGTAAGTGCAGTGCATGCATGTCAGCAATAATACTTTCGCGCTGCGCTTTTGACGCTTCACGTTGTACTTCTTGCTCTGCAAAATAGTTACGGCAAGGTGCAAACAATAATTCGATTTTTTGATCAAATTGCTCACCTTGGTGCTTTTCTTCGTCTGTATCTAAGCGGCCAAGCTCATTCCAACGTTTACGCAACACTTTAACTTGATCAGCCCGTTGCTGGGGATCTACGCACTCCTCTAAAGCGAGCGTGCTAACTTCTTCAAGTAATGCTTCGCGCTTTGGTGCTGCAGCATATTTTTGCCAATCTTTGGCGTCAGCTAGCTGCGCTTCTAAATCGGTTTTTAAGCTTACAAGTGGTTGCTGATACTGCTCAGTTAAGGTATTAAATAACTCTTCAAAGCCTTTAAACACACCAAATGCAACGTTAAAACGACCTTCTTCTATTAGGCGCTTTACATCACGGGCTTTGCGTTTAGCTTGGCTTTGATTTTTTTCAAGCGGTTTTATCAACTCGTTCATTGGCACTAAAAATTGCTTTTTATGCGCATTAAGTTGTGTTTTAAACGTACCTTGCAATGCACTATCTAATATATTTAGATGATTACGCGCTGCTTTAAAGCCACTATTAAATGCAGCTAGGGTTTCGTCGTATTGGGCTAAATCGGCTGCTGGTTTTATTTCACACAGTGCAGCAAATGCCAGCTTATAATCTTTAATAGCAGACGTTAGCTCAGGTAATTTAGCTACTTGAGTAAATGACTTTTCTAACTTATTAATAACCTGCTTTGATTGCGGGTTATTGGCTAACTCTGTTTCATTTATTGCTTGTTGAGCCTGCGCTACTTTTGCATCAAGCCAATCTTGCTGAATTTGCTCTGGCGTTTCTAGGCCAAGTTGTAATGCATTTTCAATTTCTTCACTTAAAGCTTCAAGCGTTGCTAATGCCAACAGTTGACGCTGTTGTAGTGCAAGTAATTGCTGCTCTTTTTCGTGCTCACTGCGAAGCTGTGCAATATGGGCATTTAGCTTTTCGGTAATTGTGCTGTACTTTTCGTTTAACAGTTTTACTTGCTCAGTGCTAAGCCATTTAAGCTCTAAGGCTTGCCATTGCGCCATTAACTCACCGGCTTTTGGGTTGACTAATGCAAAATCATTCTTATCGCGCAGCGCATTTAGCTTAGCTAAAATAACACGGGTTTCCCCCTCAACTTGCGCTGGCATTTCAATTGCTAAACGCTCGTTTTCTAAATGCGTGTTAAGCGCTGTTTTAGCACTGTTTTGTGCATGCTTTAATAATGGTTTAGTTAACTGGTGGGTAATAACCAGCTCAACTAGTTGCGCTTGTAACTCTTCGCTGCCCTCTTTAAAGGCTTTTTCTATTAGTTTAGGGTTTCCTAGGCGCTTTAGTAACTTAACCCGCACTTGCAACTCTTTTTCTGCAAAGGCAAGTTTTTCAAGGGTTTTTACTGGTGCAAAACGCTCTATATATTCGCTTTTAATTTGCGGCGACAGTGTACTTTCGCTACTTAAAACTGCGGTAGATATTTGTTGTTCAGCAATATCTTTTAATGCTTGATCTTGTTTATAGGCTTTCCACCACAGTGGCAAGTCGTTTACTTTTTGCAGTGCCTTACGACGAATTTCTGCTGAACTATCTTCCAGCGCTAAAGTGCTTAAAATTATTGCGTCGCGTTGTACATCTAACTTTTCGATTGCGTCTAGACGTATTTGCAGCTTTGGGTGTTTCCATTTTGGCGTAAAAAGGTGTTTAAAGATCATGTTCACTAAACCTAGCTATTTCGTTATCTGAGTTAAATTCTTTTTGCAGTTGTGCTTTTGTTTTTTGCACCATTTCGCCATTTGCACCAATAGTAAATTGCTCATTCGATTGAGCAACTTTTGCTTGATACAACATAACTAACTGCACTGTTTGCTGTTTTTGTTCATCTGATAAAGGAGTGCCATCTGGCCATTTGCCAGTTGCTGCTCCGTATTGCAAACGTTCAAATAATTCTGGGGTAATATTTTGTACAAGATTGTCGATATTCATGTCATTTTTTCTTTTTTAGAGTCACTAAAATAATACGATTAATAAGGTACCAAATACACCCCACGCCAATAGCGATGGTGTAAGCATACCACTGAGGTGTTTTTTCTTGCGGTTGTAAGAAGTACAAACAGAAAAAACCGCCTAAAAATAGGATAAGTGCTAAAAATGAGTGAGTTATAAACATTTGCTGTTTTTTAATTCGCTGCTCACGTTGAAGCTGTTGAACTTGCTCATTATTTAAGTCGGCAACGTTACTTTCGCAATGCGGACATTGCGCGTGTTTATCTGATATTGATTTGGCACATTTAGGGCAACGGATAATCGCCATACATCTCTCCATACTACGCATAAAAAAAGCGCCTTGCGGCGCCTTTATTGTACTTGTTTTATTTCTCGTTGTCTTTTTTGAATTTGACCCAGTAGTCATCTACCGATTCTTTCATCTCTTTACGCAATAACATAATGCCAATTAAGTTAGGTAGCGTCATAACAACAATAGCCACTGCCGCTAACTTCCATACCAAGGTGGTATCGGCGAACGATGCCCAAAAGAATGCAGCCACATAAAATACGCGATACGGCATTACTGAGCGATGCCCTAATAAGTAAATCATTGCGCGATCTCCATAGTACGACCAAGCAATGGCAGTAGAGAACGCAAACAGCAATAAGCCTATTGATACAATGTACTGGCCACTATCGCCAAAGTAACCTCGTTTAAAAGCCTTGGTAGTTAGCTCTGCTGAATGTACCAATGATTTGCCCACTAAACTAATGCTGTCATCTGTTGGCATGCCATCTATTACTTCTACAACACCTGTGTATTTGTGCTTTTCAGTAATACCAAAGCGTACATCCTCTGCAATTGAGCGTGAATGTAGTACCGTAAAACCTGTACTCAATGCCTCACCATTAACCACTTCAATATTGCCGGTAAACGTCTCTATATTACTTTTTTGACCATTAAGATATTTATAGAGGTCTTCGCGCTGTGTTTGGTTTTCTTCTGTGTAATCGCCTTTAATAATACTCATAGCCGAGCGCTCAAAATGAGTTTGAAATTTTTCATTCCACACCCCCGAGGATAAAATAACCAACCCCGTAAGCGTACAAATAATAATGGTATCGATAAAAGGTTCTAGGATAGATACTATACCCTCTGATACTGGCTCATCAGCTTTTGCCGAAGCATGCGCTATAGGCGCAGAACCTTGACCCGCTTCGTTAGAGAATAAACCACGGTTTACACCCCGGTTAAACGCATAAGCAAATGACGCCCCCAAGAAGCCACCTGCGGCAGCAGAGCCAGAAAATGCGTCCATAAATACAGCAGAAAATGAAGGACCGATGTTTTCAGCGTTATAAAAAATAACAGCCAGAGCACCAATAATATAAATAGCCGCCATTAACGGTACTACGCGTGATGTAATTGCTGCAATACGCTTAATGCCGCCTAATATAACCAAGGCAAGTAAAATAGATAACACTGCACCTGTGGCCATAGGCGCAAAACCAAAGGTGGCTTCCATACCTTGTGCAATATTATTAATTTGTGGCAGGCTGCCTGTACCAAACGAGCTAATTACAGTGGCTACGGCAAATAAAATGGCCAGCCATTTCATGTTAAGGCGTTTATCCATGTAATACATTGGGCCGCCAGACATAGTGCCATCTTCAGTTTTTTCACGGTATTTATGCGACAAGGTAACTTCTACAAACTTGGTAGTCATACCAAAAAATGCGGTCATCCACATCCAAAACAACGCCGCAGGCCCACCAATTGATATAGCCAGTGCTACGCCACCAATATTACCTGTGCCTACTGTGCCCGATAGTGCTGTAGCAAGTGCTTGAAAGTGAGTGGTATCCCCTTCTGTATCTTTTTTATCAAACTTACCCGAAACAACTTGGCAAGCATGTTTAAAATACCGTATTTGGGGAAATTTTAAATAAATAGTAAAAAATAAACCAACCCCTAATAACACATAAGGAAACCATACTGCTCCTCCTAACATGCCATCTAGGCTATCTAAAAGTTGTCCGAATGCATCCACGCTAAATTCCTCTTATTATTTTATTTTGAAATTGCTGACTAAACATTCGTTAAGCCACAGTTTATTGTGCCGTTGCGCACTTGTTATTTTTGTAAGTGTTGTAACAAAAAAGGGCAACATTTTAATGTTGCCCTTACCTTATACTAATTTATCTTAATTTATCAACGACATTTACGATAGCCGCCAAAGTATCTTGGCCAAATTGATATGAACGACGATCTGACCAACCGTAATCTGGGTCGGGTAAGTCGTTATTATCTTTAAATGGCATTTCGACTGTATAGGTAAGCGCCTTAAATTCTTCTGCTGTTGCAGATGAACCTACTGTAAGGTTAGCTTGGCCTGGCTCGTCTTTAGGGTAGCCATGTTCGTCTTGAAACTCAGGAGTAATGGTTAACAAAGCAGCTTTAAAGCTATCTTCTAGATCTTTTAAGCGCGCATCATAACTTGGAATGCCTTCACTGCCGGCTACAAAGTTATACGGGATTGCTTCATCACCATGAATATCAAGGTGCATATCTAGGCCTGTTTCACGCATTTTATTAAGCACTAAATAAACTTCTGGGCTATTTTCCATGCTCGGCGTTTGCCATTCACGGTTTAAGTTAACGCCTTTAGCGTTAGTACGTAAGTGCCCACGAGCACTACCATCTGGGTTCATGTTTGGCACAATATAAAATACTGCTTTTGATAGTAATGCAGCAGCATGCGGGTCTTCGTCATCAAGTAGTTTGTGAAGTATTCCCTCTACAAACCACTGCGCCATTGTTTCACCCGGATGCTGGCGAGCTGTGATCCAAATGTTTTTCTTATCTGCACTTGGCTCACCAATTTTAAGTACGCTCATGTCGCGGCCATCAAGGGTTTCGCCCAATGTTTCTAATTGGCAAATTTGCTGGCTTTGCGCCCACGTAAGTAAATCTAAATGACGCTCATAGCTATATGGTGCAAAATAAGCAAAATAAACACTGCCGCACTCTGGCTCTATTTCAAAGCTTAATGTGCCATTTTCGTAGCTTGAAGGTACACGAAACCACGTTTGACGGTCATACGATGCAACCGCCTGATAATCTACCCAGCCATCTGGATAAGCTGAATTTTCGAGCTTGTTTATATTTAGCTTATGTAATTGGTAAGGGGTTGTTTCTAGGCGAAAATGAAACCACTGATAAAATTCAGACTGGAAATCGTTATTAATCTCTAACTGGATATTTAATGGATCGGTGGCTTCAATAACCTTAATATTACCACTATCGAAATTGCTACTGATTTTCATGACAAAAAACCTATAAGTTGACTAAGTGTCTCTGGACTGCATAAATAGCCAGGATGTAAGTACGCTGCGATTAGCCGTATCTAATGTATAAAGCGTACCATAAGCGCTGCGCTTTAAAAATATTGATAATCAAAAAAGCCAGCAAATGCTGGCTTTTGTATAACGACTAATAAATTAGTGAGGTAAGCTTGGGAATGCCACTTCGGCCATATCGCGCATACAACGTACCACTTGGCAGCTGTAACCAAATTCATTATCGTACCAAACGTAAAGTACAATACGGTTGTCATCAACAATAGTTGCTTGCGAGTCAACCACACCAGCGTAACGACTACCTACTAAATCGGTAGATACGATTTCAGTAGAAGCGGTGTAATCAATTTGGTCACGCAGGTCTGAGTGAAGTGCGGTATCGCGTAAAAATGCATTTAGCTCTTCTACCGAGGTGCTCTTTTCTAAGTTTAGGTTCAAAATAGCCAGCGACACGTTAGGTGTAGGTACGCGAATTGCGTTACCCGTTAGTTTGCCCTCAAGCTCTGGTAGTGCTTTTGAAACCGCTTTTGCAGCGCCTGTTTCAGTAATTACCATGTTAAGTGCAGCAGCACGGCCACGGCGGTCTGCTTTGTGGTAGTTATCAATTAAGTTTTGGTCATTAGTATACGAGTGAACCGTTTCTACGTGACCATTTTTAATGCCAAACTTATCGTTTAATGCTTTAAGTGTTGGTGTAATGGCATTAGTTGTACAGCTTGCTGCACATACAATTTTGTCTTCAGGTAAAATATCTTTGTTATTTACACCATATACGATGTTTTTGATATTACCTTTAGCAGGAGCCGTTAATAGTACTTTAGCAGCGCCTTTACATTCTAAATGCTGACCAAGGCCTGCTTCATCTTTCCAAATACCTGTGTTATCAACAATAAGTGCATTGTCGATGCCGTAGGCTGTGTAATCTATTTCGCTAGGAGAGTTAGCGTAAATAACCTGGATGTAGCTACCATTAGCTTTAATTGCATTACGTTCTTTATCAACAGTGATAGATCCATTAAATGGACCATGAATTGAATCACGACGTAATAAACTGGCACGTTTTTCAAGGTCGCCATCTTTACCACCACGTACAACAATTGCGCGTAGGCGTAAGTCAGCATAAGGACCTGATTTTTCAATTAGTAGGCGTGCAAGTAAACGGCCAATTCGACCAAAGCCATAAAGCACCACATCGCGTGATTCTTTAGCTGGTAAATCAGCAATTTCAGCGAGCTCATCTTTTACAAACTCTTCAACAGAACGACCGTTTGCAGCATCATTATACAAATAGCTGTAAGCAAGCTTACCAATATCGATACGTGCAGAGTTTAAATCCATTTTGCTAATCGCTTCTAAAAATGGGAAGCTTTCACGTAAACGTAATTTTGTACCTTCAAACTGCGCAACTGATTTGTGAGATTTGATAATTTCAATTGGGCTTGCATTTACAAGTGGGCGGCCATAAACAGCAATTTCGATACCACGACTACGATAAAGCTTACCAATGATTGGTTGCATGCTTTCTGCGTAACCTTGGCGTTCTTGCCAACTATTTGTGTATTCTAACTCGTGAGATGAGGTCATTTTATTTACCTAAGTTAAACATTTTGAACGGATAGCCCTAGAGCATTTAACCATCAAAAGTTGAAATGATTTCGACCCTGATAAGTCAACGCACTCTAGTGACTTCCCTATTCTAATTTAATCTTGCTTTATTCTCTACTGTTAGAGGCTAAATGATTGCGTTAGAATAACATTATATTAATATATTTAAGGGTTGAGGATGGTTATAAGACTAATAGTAGTGCTTGGAGTACTCACCTTAGCCGGATGTGAAAAGCCACTAAGCTTGGCCCAAGTATGTAAAGAAACGCCCGGTTTTTGCAACGATCTAAATAAAGATAATCATTGTCGGGAGCAGCGTTCTAACACTATTTTGCAGCGTTATATTGAATATAAGCACCCAACTGATGAAAATAAATATCAGCTACTTAAAGAGTTTGAATCATATAATCAGTGTATTACGCTTGCAGCTAAAATTGAGCATATAAAATTAAAAGAAAAAAAGACCTCTCGTGTAGAAGGTAAATTAACCAGTATTAAAGAAATGACGCGATTATATCAAGATACTAAAAGTACTAATCACCCAGGCTTACTTTACTATCATTGGTCGCGTAATAACGATCAGCGAGCACTGACTAAATTTTTAGCTTTGGAGCATGATGAAAGGGTGACAACAAGTGCTGAAATGCAACTTTTTTTGGCATCGTATTATATTAAATTTGATGATGATAAAACGATTGATTTGCTCTACAAAACATTAGAACTTAATAAAGCACAGCAAATACCTGATCCCGAGGTGTTTACTTCTTTGGTCAGTTTGTTTTATAAACAACAAAATTATAAACATGCCTATGTTTTTTCTAAAGTTGCGCAGATGTCGGGGATAGAAAACGTTGATATATTTGCTGTAGAGCAGCAATTGGCAAGCAGCAGAAAAAATCTTGATAGTTTAGATTCTTTAGCGCAACAAACTTTTCAGCAAATTCGCGCTGGTAAGTTTGTATCACCTAGGGAGTTTTAAGTAACCTAGGCGTAGTTAAATAAAACATTAATAATAAAAAAGGCAGCTTACGCTGCCTTTTTTATATTACTTTGCTTTACTTGTGCCCACTTCTACTCGGGTTTTAAGTTTTTGCCCAGGTCTAAAGGTCACCACGCGACGCGCCGAAATAGGAATATCTTCCCCTGTTTTCGGATTACGTCCCGGTCTTTCTTTTTTATCACGAAGATCAAAATTACCAAATCCAGAGAGCTTAATCTGCTCGCCTTTTTCAAGCGCTGAGCGGATTTCTTCAAAAAACGCTTCAACTAAATCTTTGGCATCTTTTTTATTGATCCCGAGTTTTTCAAATAGGTGTTCAGCTATGTCGGCTTTAGTAAGCGCCATATCTAGTCCCTCAACGATGCATTAAACTGTTCGGCCAGTGTGGCCACCACGTTATCAACTACTAGATTGATATCTTTCTCTTCGAGTGTTCTATCAACCGATTGCAGTGTTAGAGCAATCGCCAAACTCTTATAATTTGGCTCAATACCTTTGCCCTTATACACATCGAATAAGTTTAGGTCAACTAATTGATTTCCGCCAACTTTTTCTATCGCTGTTAAAATATCGCCAATATTTACGCTCTCTTGCACTAAAATCGCGATGTCGCGGCGATTTGAAGGGAATTTAGACACCCCTGCAACTTGCGGTAAATTTCTTTTTTCGATTGCCGACATTTCAATTTCAAACACGAAAGTAGCATTATTGATATCTAACGACTTTTGCGCTTGAGGGTGTAATGCACCAAAAAAACCAACCTTTTTACCAGCAACATAAATTACCGCTGATTGACCAGGATGCAAACCATCTGACTGCTCTGCTTTAATTTCAAAGCGGCTCATATCATTGGTAATTGCCAGTAGTGCTTCCACGTCACCTTTCACATCGTAAAAATCGACGTTGCGTTTTTCTTCAACCCAATGTTCGCCATGCGCAAGACCGGTAATTACACCGCCAATTACTGGCACTTGGTTAACACCGTTTTCGGCATTTTCGTCACTTAAAAATTTAAGGCCGTGTTCAAATAGACGAATACGCGGTTGCTGACGATTTTGGTTATACGCTAGCGACGCCAATAAGCCAGGCATTAAGCTTACTCGCATTGCAGACATTTCAATTGAAATTGGGTGCGGTAATACTAGCGGCTGACTTTCTGGGTGCAAAATAGCTTGCGCTTTAGGGTCGACAAAACTGTACGTAATAGCCTCTTGATAACCACGGGCTACTAGCGTATTACGAAACTTGCTTAGTGCGATAGTCGCTTCGTTATGGGTAGTCATTTTAAGCTTAGCAGTCGGTGCAACATTAGGAATACTGTTGTAACCGTAAACACGCGCCACTTCTTCAATTAAATCTTCTTCAATACGCACATCAAAACGGTAACTAGGTACATCTGCACTCCAGCTGTCGTTTTCAACTTTTACGTTAAAACCTAAGCGAGTTAAAATATCAGTAACTTTCTCATCTTCAATATGATGGCCAATAACACGGTCTAAACGGCTACGACGTAAACGAACCTCAGTCACTTTAGGTAGTTTATCTGCGGCAACGGCTTCAACCACTGGGCCTGCTTCACCGCCTACTATTTCAAGTAGTAACGCTGTTGCACGCTCTATTGCATCATGCTGTAGCGCAAAATCAACACCACGCTCATAACGATGCGATGCATCTGTGTGTAAACCGTAGCTACGTGCTTGCCCAGCTATTGCTACAGGGTTAAAAAATGCGCTTTCAAGTAATATATCAGACGTTTTATTTGTAACACCCGATTGCTCGCCACCAAAAATACCCGCAATGGCTAGTGCTTTATTATGATCGGCTATCACTAATGTAGATTCGTTTAATTTAACGCTATTACCGTCAAGTAAAACTAGCTCTTCACCGGCGTTTGCACTACGTACTTTAATTCCACCTTCAATCGCATTTAAATCAAATGCATGCATTGGATGGCCAAGTTCAAGTAATACATAATTAGTAACATCAACTACTGGGTCGATTGAACGCACACCGCTGCGACGTAGTTTTTCAACCATCCATAACGGCGTTGCTGTATCAAGGTTAATGCCTTTGATCACACGCCCAAGGTAGCGAGGACATGCATCTTCATTAACTAATTCAATCGATACTTTATCGTCAATTGTTGCTGTAACCGCTGGAATTTGTAATACGTTTACGTCAATGCTGTTAAGTACGCCCACTTCGCGCGCTAAGCCTTTTATACCTAAACAATCACCACGGTTTGGTGTTAAATCAACATCAATAATATTATCATCAAGGCCTAGGTATTCACGTAAATCTGTACCTACTGGCGCATCGCTTGGCAATTCCATAATGCCATCGCCTTCTTCGCTAATACCTAGCTCAACAAAAGCACACAACATGCCATTTGAAGGTTGGCCACGTAACTTGGCTTTTTTAATTTTAAAATCACCAGGAAGCACTGCGCCAACAGTTGCAACCGCAACTTTAATGCCTAAACGACAGTTCGGTGCGCCACATACGATATCAAGTAGTTCATCACCACCGACATTAATTTTGGTAACGCGTAGCTTATCTGCATCAGGATGTTGTCCACATTCAACAACTTCACCTACCAATACACCATTAAATTTTGCTGCTGCAGGTGTTACGCCATCAACTTCTAGGCCAGCCATAGAAAGCTGTTCCGACAGAGCTTGCGTATCAATGGCTGGATTAACCCACTCTCTTAACCACTTTTCACTAAATTTCATATTATTGTTTCACTCTTAACGGAACTGGTTTAGGAATTTTAAGTCATTTTCAAAAAATGCACGTAAATCGTTTACGCCATAACGCAACATAGTTAAGCGCTCTACACCCATGCCAAAAGCAAAGCCGGTGTATTTTTCAGGATCAATGCCCACAGACTTAAGAACGTTAGGGTGTACCATGCCGCAGCCTAATACTTCTAGCCACTTGCCGTCTTTACCCATTACGTCTACTTCTGCTGAAGGTTCTGTAAAAGGGAAAAATGAAGGACGGAAACGAATTTCCATGTCTTCTTCAAAAAAGTTACGCAGGAAGTCGTGTAAAATACCTTTAAGTTCAGTAAAGCTAACATCTGTGTCGACCATTAAGCCTTCAACCTGATGAAACATAGGCGTGTGCGTTTGGTCATAATCGTTACGATATACACGTCCAGGAGAAATAATACGCAGCGGCGGTTGCTCAACTTCCATTGTACGTATTTGTACGCCACTCGTTTGCGTGCGCAATACCAGCTTAGGGTTGAAGTAAAAAGTGTCGTGATCAGCACGGGCTGGATGATGCTCAGGAATATTTAACGCATCAAAGTTATGAAAGTCATCTTCAACTTCAGGACCCGATTTAACTGCAAAGCCTAACTCACCAAAAAAGCTTTCTATGCGCTCAATGGTACGTGTAACCGGATGTAGGCCACCAGTAGGCATAACACGCCCAGGTAATGTTACATCGATAGTTTCAGCGGCTAGCTTTTCTTCTAGCGCTTTACTGGCTAACAGCTCACGTTTATCGTTTATAGCAGCTTGCACATCTTGTTTAGCTTGATTAATAACTTGGCCCGCTTCTTTACGCTCTTCAGGGGCAATTTTGCCTAACGTTTTAAGTAAGCTGGTGATCTCGCCTTTTTTGCCAAGGTAATTAACCCGCATTTCTTCTAACTGCGCGATTTCACTGGCACTGGCTACCGCCTCAAGTGCTTGCGCTAATATATTTTCTAAGTTCATTGGATACCTGATCTTTCACAGAAGGTGATTGCTGTTAAGTAATAACTTATGATAACTGAAAGCAGTGCCTAGATTCTAGACCTACTAGAGCTTTAACGTTGATTTTATAAAAGGAATTGTTAATTTTCGTTGTGCGGCCATAGATGCATGATCTAATTTGTCTAATACGTCGAGTAATGTACGCATATCACGGCTTAAGCGCGTTAATAAAAATCGGGCGCATTCGTCACTTAGCTCTAAGCCACGCATTTTTGTGCGTTTAACTAAAGCTTGTGCTTTATCGTCATCGCTCATTGAGCGGATTTGTAGCGTAGTTCCCCATTTTAGCCGCGATTCTAAGTCTGGTAAGCTAATATTTAGCATGTCGGGGAGTAAGTCAGCGGTCACCACTAACATTTTTTTAGGCTCGTTAAAGCGATTAAAAAAATTAAATAAGGCCTTTTCCCACGCATCATCACCCGCTACCAAATGCACATCATCTATGCATAAAACATCAAGGGCTTCTAAGCCTTCTAATACCATAGGGCCAAAATCAATAACTTCTCGCATAGATAACAGCATATTTGATAAGCCGCGCTCTTGCGCTTGAATACACGTAGCGTACAAAAGGTGAGATTTCCCTGAATCGCCCAAACCACATAAATAAGTGTATTGAAAAGATTGCGACAATTTTGAAAAACTGTCTTTTAAATGACTTACTTCTAAAGAGTCCTCACCACCAAAGTACGAGGTAAAGGTTTCGTCATCGGGCAAAGTAACCGGCAATGCCATTTGCATTGGCTCATGAGTTAGCATTACTCACCAATCCATTGATACTCTAAACTGTTTTTATCAACAATATGATAAAAAGCACTTGGATCAACATAATCTCTAAACGCAGCATCAAGCCCTAATGCTTTTTTTAAATCAACCACACTACCCGTATGATTAAGTTTGAACTCAACTAAATCTGGGGTTTTTCGTATAATAGTAGCCTGAGTTACCACACTTAAATTTGATAACCGGCGTTTAGCCAACTCAATATCAACAAAGCTTTGCGTACCTTTTAGAGTTAAAGTTGCCGCTGCTTGCTCGTAATAAGCATTTGGATCAATTGCATATTCATTAGCTAGCCCTTTCGCTAACGTATCTATCATTTGCGCAACAACTTGTTGTTTATCACCCGTTAATCTATTTAATTCAAAAAGATCATCGTTAGTAAATCGCCAATCTAAAACCCAGTTTTCACTATCTGATTGCTTATACATTCTGGCTGTAATACTGCGCTCAGCACTATAACGCTTAGAGGCCTCTTCTACTGGCTCTGAAAAGTTACCCCATACTTCAGGAATACCTACTAGACGTCTGTCTTGTAAATCAAGTAAAGGCACTACAACCGGTAAACCACGTCGCCCTGCTTTATCGTATATTAACTGTTCTAGTTGTGGGTAGCTTTCTTGAGTAACTAGCTCTCTGCGCCAGTTATCTTCAATTCCTAACCATATTGCAATTAATGGTCGTTGCACACCCCATAAGGGTAAACCGAGCTCTTTAATTAATGCATTAATTTTTCGCGCTTCAAATTTAACAACAAGTTTTAAGTTACCGGTTGTACTCTCGTCGTACTCAAACTTGAGCATGTAGTCTGAAATATCTTGAGTTTTTTGTTGCGCTAAGCTGTTTTGATCAGCACTTTCATCACCGCTGACTTTCACTAGAACATTCAGCAATGCTTTACGACTTGCTGCTAAACGCGT
The DNA here is from genome assembly GCF_015864805.1 of Pseudoalteromonas sp. NZS127. NCBI lineage: Bacteria > Pseudomonadati > Pseudomonadota > Gammaproteobacteria > Alteromonadales > Pseudoalteromonadaceae > Pseudoalteromonas > Pseudoalteromonas sp. NZS127. The sequence continues at coordinate 42,662 of NZ_JADYWN010000027.1, forward strand.
GTCTCGAGTTTTATCATCAACTTTTAAAATATCTTGATAAAGATCAGTTACTTCAACCGCTGATGCAGTAAAGCAAAATATAATTGATAAGGCACTTAATAATAATCTATACACAGGCTATTTGTTCTTAGTTTTAAACTGATTTGATCCTAAATCAAAGCAACCCACAAAGCAAAATTATATTTTATTTGTAGGAAAAAGTGCTAGGTGCTAGCAGAGATTGCTGATGGGGTTATTTTTGTCTAACAATTTAATGTTTTTATACTAATCGCATAAAGTTAATGAGTAATTTAATATTAAATAACGAACTCAATAACAAAGCGATAATTAGAATCGGAGTCTTTAATTAGGCCTGGTAGTGTCTTAATGCCCACAGCAGTGGAGAGTCACAGTGCAAATACACCACACTCATTGACTAGTGATGATGTTTTTATGATTTGAATGTCGGTGCGCTACTTCGTAGCGACAACGCAGTAGAATGTCGTAAGTGCCCACAGCGGTGGAGAGTCACAGTGCAAATGCACCACATTCATTGGCTAGTGGTGATGTTTTCATGATTTGAGTGTCGGGTGTCGCTACGCTCGCCCAACCTACGCGGGAGACTTGTGTACATTATTCACCCACACTTC
>NZ_JADYWN010000028.1:0-39740 GCF_015864805.1 Pseudoalteromonas sp. NZS127
AGCGCAGTGGCAAGAAGGAATGGATACACTGGCGATATTCGTGCACTAAATTTTTAAGGCAAACATTTGTTGAATGGGCAGGATTATCTGTGCGTTATTCATTTTGGGCAAAAGCATATTACCGGCAGCAAGAAGCTAAAGGAAAACCCCATAATACCATCATCAGATCATTAGCATTTAAGTGGATAAGAATACTATTTAGGTGCTGGAAAACACATACGCCCTACGATGAATCAACTTACTTAACCGCATTGAAAAGTAAGGGATCACCGCTGTTAAAATTTGCGGTGGAAAGTGAGCTTTAGTGCTTGCTGTCCACCTCAGGGCGTGTTGTTAGGCGCACATCAGGAAACATAACTTAATTAATAAACAAGCTGGCTTTTAAGAAATATCTGAACCATCTATCATACATAAGTTATCTTGTTCAATTGCGTCCTTTAATTCAACAATATCCCGTAAGAAAAGTTCACTAGTATTAGGGATTGCTATTCGAAAGGTATGCTTTAACTCTATAGCTTTAACGCTACCATTTGGAAAAGAAGCATCAAGTTCTTTTTCAATTGCAAACAGGCCATTCCCGTTAGGTTCTATATTAAAATCACCACCATCAACTATATGCCTAACGACACAGTTGCTTACAGTCGGCAACTCTTCTTTTCCGATATCTATAGTTGTAATTTGACCTTTATGATCTGAATCTAACCTTCTATAAACATAAATAACGGCTTTATCTTCGACAGGTTTAAACTCGAGTAATTCCTTATATTCTTCAGTCCCTTTTTGAGCTGTTGGTATTGTTGTACAACCACTAGTTAAAATTGTTGCAGCAATCGCTGTTGCTATAAAAAGCTTTTTCATATGTGTACTTATCCTTGTTGGAGTTGTTGTTTAATTAAAGTGATACGCAATGATGGCAGTGCGCCTAACAGCTTATTGAACACCACTATGGGGGTTTATACCCCCCCAAAAAACGACGTATATTACATAGCTTAATAATTCCATCAAACAACTCTAATGTAAACAGGTAATTACGTGTGTTATAAAATTGCCCTTGTTTAAATACCTCAGAACGACTTTTAATAATGTTATCCGACAAAACCGCAACCACTGCCAATTTATACAGTTATTAATTATAAAATTTAGCTTGTATGAAACACCCTTTTGTAACACTGAAAAAAGAACACATATATAATAAAAACATGCAAAAAACACGATTGCTGCTAGGAGCGTTTACGCGGTTGAGTCGTTTTAAATTCATTAAACCAATGTACAAAAAAGCGCTGCAAATATGCAGCGCTTATTACTTAACGGTTGTTTATTTTAACTTTGTACTTAAAATTAAAAGAAGCCGAGCGGATCTTCGCTGTAGCTTACTAATAGGTTTTTAGTTTGTTGGTAGTGACCCAGTGCGAGTTTGTGGTTTTCGCGACCAATACCTGATTTTTTATAGCCGCCAAACGCGGCATGAGCCGGATACATGTGGTAACAGTTAGTCCATACACGGCCTGCCTCAATTTTACGCCCCATACGATACGCTTGGTTCATGTTGCGGCTCCATACACCGGCGCCTAGTCCAAACTCAGAGCTATTGGCAAGTGCCAACGCTTCTGCTTCGTCTTTAAAGGTCGACATTGAAATAACCGGGCCAAAAATCTCTTCTTGGAATACCCGCATGTCGTTGGTGCCTTTTAATAGCGTAGGCTGAATGTAATATCCGCCGTTAAGATCATCGCTTAACTGCTCTACGTTGCCACCAGTAAGTACTTCGGCGCCTTCTTTTTTACCAATTTCGATATAGCTTAATATTTTATCGAATTGCGCTTTAGACGCCTGCGCACCTACCATGGTTTCGGTATCTAGCGGGTTACCGCGTTTAATTTGTGCTGTACGCTGTAAAATGCGTTCAATAAATTGCTCGTAAATATCTTCTTGAATAAATAGTCGCGATGGGCAAGTACATACTTCACCTTGGTTAAAGTAGGCCAATATTGCGCCCTCTATTGCTTTAGATAAAAAAGCGTCGTCTTTGTCCATTACATCGCTAAAGAAAATATTGGGTGACTTACCACCTAGCTCTACCGTTGATGGAATTATGTTTTCGGCGGCGCATTTTAAAATATGTGAACCCACTGGGGTAGACCCCGTAAAGGCGATTTTAGCAATACGGGTGTTGGTAGCCAGGGCTTCACCTGCTTCTTTACCAAAGCCATTAACTACGTTGAGTACGCCCGCTGGCAGTAAGTCGCCAATCACTTCCATCAGCACTAAAATAGAGGCAGGGGTTTGCTCTGCTGGTTTTAGTATTACACAGTTACCCGCAGCTAAGGCTGGGGCTAGCTTCCACGCTGCCATTAGTATTGGGAAGTTCCACGGAATTATTTGCCCAACTACACCTAATGGTTCATTAAAATGATAGGCAACGGTAGTTTCATCAATTTCACTAATACCGCCCTCTTGTGAGCGCAGGCAACCTGCAAAATAACGAAAGTGATCGGCGGCTAGTGGAATATCGGCCGCAAGTGTTTCGCGAATTGCCTTGCCGTTGTCCCACGTTTCGGCAACTGCAAGTAACGCTAAGTTTTGTTCAATACGGTCGGCTATTTTTAGTAATACGTTACTACGGTCGGTAACCGATGTAGTGCCCCACTGCGCTTTTACTGCATGGGCTTTGTCGAGCGCAAGCTCAATGTCGTCTTTGTCGGAGCGCGCTACTTTGCAAAACACTTTGCCGTTTACAGGGCTAATATTTTCAAAGTACTGGCCGTTTACTGGCTTTACCCATTCTCCACCAATGTAGTTTTCGTATTGCGCTTTAAAGGTAATTAGTGCATCTTTTTCGCCTGGATTTGCATAAATCATAGTGACACTCTCTTGTTGTTATTAGCTAAAAGTCGAGCTATTAAATAAGTCTTTTTGCTTTATATTTAATCAAGTGCTGTTTTATAATTAATCAGCATTGATTGACATTAGACTATCAAACACTTAAAAGCATGTATTGCTGTCCACAAAAGTTGTCTATGAGTCCAGATTTAAAAGGGATTAAAATGCATACTCCGCAATTAAATAAGCAACGTCAGCAATTAAAGGTGCTAATTGAAAATAAAGTGACCTTTGCTGCCGATAATAGCGAGCTAAGTATTTACGATACTTATCAAAATGCGCAAAAAGTAGCTTTGCATTCAAAAGAATTACTTTTTTGCGCCATGCTTAGTGGTAAAAAGGTAATGCATGTAGAGAGCTGCCAATATCATAAGGCATTTTTACCTCACGAATCCTTTGTATTAGCACCAGAGCAAGGGGTGTTAATTGACTTTGAACAAGCATCTTTAAACGCGCCTACTACCTGCCTTGCTATTGAAATAAGCACAGATAAAATAACGCAGGTGGCTAATGCACTCAATATTGAGCAACGCTTTGCCAGCGATGACTTATTTGCCTATACACCACAGCTGGTACATAGCCAGCACAATAGCCAAACCCAACAACTTTTAGCGCGTATGGTGCATTTATTTAGTGAGCCAGACGAGCAACGAGGTTATTTAATCGACTTATCGTTAAACGAGCTTATTACCCGTTTGCTACAGCAGCAAAGTCGAGATTTATTACTAAAACATGGCAATAATCCGCAGCTTAAAACACCGGTAAATAATGCTTTGCAATACATAGAAGAGCACTTAAATGAGGCATTGGATATAGAGAGGCTGTGTAAAATTGCCTGCATGAGTCGCAGCAAGTTTTATCAACAATTTAAGTTGGCGTTTGGTACCAGTCCGGCACTGTGGCAACAGCAACTTAGGCTTAAAAAAGCCTATAGTAAATTGTTACAGGGGCGCACGGTTAGCCAAGCGTGTTATGAGCTGGGTTTTAATTGCCCTAGCCATTTTAGCCGATTATTTAAACAAGCCTATGGCGTACCACCAGCAAGCATTGCCAAAAAAAATCATTAAGTGGTGGTTTAGATTAATTTTATAGCGAGGTTAATTAACGTTTCGTAGGCACTAAATGCGCCTACGAAACTTATTTTATTGTATTTTTTATGGCGCATTAATACTGCGTATTAAAACCAAATTTCAACCTGAGCGCCTGCAACTAAGGCACTTTCGTCGCCCTCTTTGCCTGCAACACTTAACCCAGACTCTTGCCCAGCAGCCTTGTTCCAATCAAAGTTACTTAGATAAAAGCGTAACGATGGACGCGACCAATACTCGGTAGAGTCGGCTGTTGCTTGTAATGCTAGCGCATATTTCATGAGTGTTTGCTCATCATTTTCAATGCCGTTTGTTTTAGTTTGATAAGCGTTATAACCCACTTCACCAAGCACACTCCAATGCGGCGATATTGAATAATGCGGGCGCACACCAACACTTTTTAGGGTGTGATAATCAGATGATTTTTCGTACATTACCATGTAATCTAGTTTAAATTTTTCGGTAATATCAACTAAGCCATTATTAAAAATACGAAAGCCACTTGAGCTGCTATCTGCCGCATAATCAAAGCTTCCGCCATCAGTACCGGCAGCGCCTGGGTTTTGCGCCATGGCGCCGGTACCATATTGAATCACTGTTTTTTGATCAACATTGCCTAACTGCTTTTGCCATTGCACTGTAAACGTTCTGCCATCGGTAAGCCCTGCTTCATCAATTGCATCATTTACAAATAAGTTTTGCAGTGCAAATACCACTTTACCCGCATCGCCTACATCCATTTCATAGCGTACGTCGGCCATAAAGTTTTGATAGTTAGTATCTGCAGTGGCTTTGTTACCTGTAAGTTCGCCCTCGCCACCATAAGTGATGGCAGCAAGATGCAGCTTATCGGTTTCATTTACCGTAATGTCAGACACACCCACGCCGTTACCCGAGCTTTGCATATGTTTGTAATCTAATATATGTACGCTACCAACTGCCTTATCGTAATAATATCTGCGGCCAATCCATAGCGTACCATTATCGAGTAAGTTGTCTGTTTCTACATAAAGCTGCCTTGAGCGTCTAGACCACTCCTCCGTTGCGGTTGGATCTCTTGAATCCCCGGCAAAGTCCATCATAAATACGGCTTTAAAATTAACCCCATTTAGCTGCTGTTTTTTAGTCAGCTGAAACTCGCTGTAGTCTCTGCATTCGTTACCTAAGCGATAATAAACCCCATCATTTTTAGGGTAGTTTAGTGAATAACAAGAGCCATTATTTTTACTGCCACTCCCTATAATGGTGTTTGTACCTGAGCGAAAATACCCATTAAATTCAAACCCATTATCCAATTCTTGCTTAGCTTTAGCGTCATCCTGCGCTTGCATTTCATTATTAATTAACTGTTTAACGTATGCAATATCTTCATCCGATAAACCAGCGGGGCGCTCTGCTGCGTGAACACTCATTGTAGCAGCGCATAATATTGAAAGTAGTGATAAAGAGGGTTTAATTCGTTTGTTATATTTCATGTTTACCATAGTCGTTGTGGGGTTACATTAAATGTATTTGCAGCGCTATTTAATTAAAATGCAGCCGTAATTTAGCTAAGCAGTGCTGGTTGCTAGCTACAAATACGAAATTAGTTACTTTTAAAGGTAGAGTTTTTAGTTAACTTTGTGTCAGTAAAAATTAAAGGCATATAGCTGTTAACTTTAAGCTAACTATTTTGGCGCTAATAATGATCAGCTACGATAACTCGTAGTAAATGAGCTGTGATCAGTAATAACCAATTTGAAAAGGATTTTATCCAACCACTGGAGGTTATTCAATATAGCAAACAACGATAGTATAAGACTTTAGTATAAACACAAGCTACTGATTAACAATAAGATACAAAATAAAAACACCTCAGCAACAAGCAACCCATGGGCTTACATTTCAGTGTAAAAAACAATCATGATGTAATTTAACTAATGACGAGTTTTTTGATTATCTGCGCAACTGTAAAATTAATCTGGTAGCTGTAAAACGAGTGTTAGGATGAAATAAAAGAAGAGTAAACAGAGTATAAAACGCATGGTAAGCTCCCTCAAAAGCGCTGCACTTAAACGCTATTAAGGGATAACGAGGGGATTTAAATCAAGCTAAATCAAACTAAAATAACTAAAAGCACATAAACTAATACCGGCTAATAACCATACTAATCCGTAGCTTTGCCAAAGTATTGCGTTATTATAAACCTGCTGCGGGTTATTTTTGTCAACTAACAGTGTGCAGGTTTTACCTTGTTTAAAACGGGTAAACATTTTTTCACGATATTCCACTAATACACTGTGCACCTGCCCATCAAAACGAAAACTCACTAGCATAGTTGGCTGATGCAACATTTCGGGTGCTGTTATTTGATTATTTGCCACGGCAGTTATTTGTTCTACAACACAAACCCGCCAGTGGCGTTTACTTACTTTACATTTTAACCAGCGTACAAATGGCAAAGTGCCAATTATTATAAATAAAACCCCCAACCACAACAGAGCCATACAACCACCTTTGTTTTTATTTTTATAGTTTACTAAACAACATACGCAGCAATCAAACTGCCTAGCACTTAGATTAATATAGCGCATTGGCTTTATTAAATACATGCTCAGATTACAAAGTTTTACCGCAAGCAACTTGCAGTTAACCTGCCGCACAAGCACAATAGCCGCATAAAAGAGGAGATCATTATGACCACAATTGGTATTGGCACCCAAACCAAAGAACAAGCACTCGCTAGCTTAAGCAATATGACCAGCGATTTAACCCCTATTCAACCGGCAGAATATTTATCTCGTATAGCCAAAGCGCAAACGTATATGCAAAACAATGGCATTGATGCCATTTATTTAAATGCAGGTACTAACCTGGCTTATTTTACCGGTATGCGTTGGTATGCAAGTGAGCGTTTAGTTGGCGCAATTTTGCCTGCTAAAGGTGAAGTGCAATACATAGCTCCTTATTTTGAAATTGGCTCACTCAATGGTTTTAAAGTAATTGACGGGCCAATCCGTGGCTGGCAAGAGCATCAAAACCCATATCAGTTATTTGTTAATATATTAACGGAAATGGGTATTGCGGCTAATGGCACTATTGGTATTGACGAAAGCGCGCAGTTCTTTATTTTTGATGGTATTAATAAAGCGCAAACGGGCTTAAATTTAGTGAATGCTCAACCTGTTACAGCACATTGTAGAATGCATAAATCAGCCAATGAGCTGGCGTTAATGCAACGCGCTATGGATATGACCTTAGTGGTTCACCAAGCTACGGCAAGCATGCTGCACGAGGGTATTAGTACCACTGAAGTTGAAGAGTTTATAAAGCTAGCGCATCAAAAAGTAGGCGCGCCGGGTAACTACTTTTGTATCGTGTTATTTGGGCTTGCAACGTCATTTCCGCATGGGGTAAAAGATCCGCAAATCCTTAAAAAAGGCGACATGGTACTTATTGATACTGGCTGTAAAGTACATGATTACTTATCTGATATTACCCGCACTTATGTGTTTGGTGAAGCAACTGATCGCCAACGTCAATTTTGGAATAATGAAAAAGCAGCACAAATTGCAGCTTTCAATGCTGCAAAAATTGGCGTGCCATGTGAAGACGTAGATACAGCTGCGCGCAGCTACTTAGCTGAGCAAGGTTTAGGCCCTGATTATCAAACACCTGGTTGCCCGCACCGTACAGGCCACGGCATTGGTTTAGATATTCACGAATGGCCTTATTTGGTAGGCGGTAATAAAACGCCACTAGCCGCTGGCATGTGTTTTAGTAACGAGCCAATGCTGGTTATACCGGATGAATTTGGGGTGCGCTTAGAAGATCATTTTTATATGACCGACAGTGGTGCAAAATGGTTTACCGAGCCTAGCCACAGTATTGACGATCCGTTTGGTTTACAAAAGTAATATAAGCTCTAATTAACTTATATTTGTTTATTTGGCTTAAACGACTATTTACTACTGCGCAGTACACACCACGCGCAGTAGTTTATTTTGTGAGTTGACGTTTAACCAATCGCTGTTTGTTTTTTTGTGCGTTAGCCAACCATACTAAGGGTAAAATAATTAACGATGCGCCAATTATTAAGCCAAGTGTAGGCACTTCGCCAAACCAAAATAAACCAACAACGACAGCCGCCACTAAGCCACTATATTCAGCGCTAGCAACTTGGCTCGATTCGATTTTGCTATAAACATACACGCAAATTCCCGCATAAATTAAAATAAACAGTGTAGAGCCAAACGCAGTAATGAGTGCGGCCCAATGCCATGGCTCGTTTTCCCACAGCGCCAAACCTAATCCCACAGGCATACCTACTAAATTGGTAAGTAACAAAGTTTGCATAATACTATGGTGTTTAGGTAACTTTCGTATTAGTACATTATTTATTGCCAGTGTAATTGCGACTACAAGTGCAAATATAGCCGCCCAATTAATGTCGGTAGGCTGAATAACAATAAGTACCCCTATAAAGCCAATAACAGCCACAGCTATGCTGCTTTTTGTTAGCTGTTCACGAAATATCATTACTGCTAAAGGCAGCATTAATAAAGGCGCTGCATAAAAAATAGCGTTAGCGGTTGCAAGCGGTAAAGCTTTGAGCGCAAACACCATAAATATAATACCAAATAACCATACATGTCCGCGTACCGCATGCCATTTTAAACCGGCAAATAAATGTTTTTTATTCGCCGACAAACAAAACGGGAGCAAAATTAATACTGCGGTAAGTTGGCGCATAAATACAAACTGAAACGTGGGGCTTTCTGCTGGTAAAGTTTTGATTATAGCATCAGAAAAAACCGCAATAATATTACCCACCACAAGTAATGTCATGCCTAAGCCAACCGATATTTTTTGCATTGTTACTCCGTGCCCGCAAATTAAAAACGCTAGCATAGAGCAATTCGTTTAATTATGTATAATGATTAAAATACTTTTAGTATGAGTTTAACTAATAATGAAGTTACCCCCATTACGTGCTGTTCAGTGTTTTGAATCTGTAGCGCGATTAAATAGTTTTTCTAAAGCAGCAGAACATCTAAATGTGACGCAAAGTGCCGTGAGCCATCAGGTTAAATTACTAGAGCAATATTTAAACGAGCCGCTATTTAACCGCAGTGGTCGTAGCTTTTCGTTAACCGACGCGGGCAATCGTTACTATCAAGAAGTGAGTCATTCATTAACCAGTTTAGCCTCTGCCACACAAAAAATACGTTACGGCGAGCCTGGGCATATTCGTTTAGCACTTTATAGCTCATTAGCTGTTAAGTGGTTAATACCGCGATTAGAAAGCTTTAAACATGACTCGCCAGATATCGACTTAACTTTAAATATGATTGTAGATGAGGCGGATTTTAGCGACCGTGTTGCCGATTGTTTTATTACCACAACGCCACCTAAAGGTGAGTTTGTCAGCTTATTTTTATTTGCAGAAAAGCTTTACCCTGCTTGTGGCAAAGGCATGTGGCAGCAATTAAAAAATCAATCGCTGCCCAATGAATTATGGAAGCACCCGCTGTTGTCGGTGCAGTATGATGAGTCAGAGCAACGTAGCACCAATGACTGGCAGCAATGGTGTAAAAGCGGCGGCTTTGAGCTACCTAAAAACGTAAGAGTTAATCACTTTAGTCACGTTATACTGGCCGCAGAAGCCGCGCGTTATAATTTAGGTATTACGCTTATTGATGCGTTTTTTATTGCCTCACAGCACGATAACCACTTAGTTAAGTTGCCACTGCATGGAGTTGAAACCGGCTGTAAATTTTATTTTGTATATAAAAAATCGCGAGCAAAACAAACCGATATTATTACCCTAAGCCGCTGGCTAAAAGCCCAGTGGGCCGAGGTTAAAAAATAAAAACACATAATTTTACTGCTATTTTATTTATACTTACCACACATTAATACTACTCTTGTAGCCACTCAATGGCTGTGGTGGCGTTTTCAAAGTAGGCTACTTTACCTGCTACAAACCAGCCCGCTACTTTGGCCAAGGTTGCTTGCCACTCTTTATTGCCGTAAATCGCGACTTTTTTAAAATTGTTACCGTGTTTTAACCCAAGCTTTAAGTCATCCCATGCGGCTCTAAGCTCCCAACCTTCTAATTGTGAGCCATCTATCAGCACTTTAACTATAGGGTGATCCACTTTACTTAGGGCTGAGTCGATCATCGGTGTAATAATCTTATAATCTTTGTGAGTTAATGTACCTACCGCTTTTAGCGTTAAAAAAAACTCACTTCCTGAGCGTTCAATGCCAATAGATAAACCGTGCGTTAAACCAACCATAATAAGTACTCTTACAATAAATGTACTTTGAGTATAGGTGATAGCTTAAGGCCCATACTGATACAACTCAAAGATCAGCTATAACGGGTGTTTTGCTACTTCATTTGAAGTGGTTAATTATGCATTTTTTAATCGAGTGATTTGGTTTGCTACATCAGTTAAATAACCGGTTTTAAGCCAGACTGTTGCGCCTGTACTTCCTGCTTTAGCATTAACAGTGCTATTAATAGGCACTCTTAACCAGCTATTTTTAATAAGGGTATCTGTTTGCTCGTTAAGCAACCCCTCAAGTACTAACAGCTCAGCCCCATCCTTTGCATTTATAACCATTTCGGCGTTAGGTTTAAAGTGCAGTAAGCTTACCTCTTCAAAGTTATCTTTATATAAAGAAATTACGCTAACATTATTAAACTGGGGGTGCGTAACGCCTTGCATTTTTTTAGTGTGTAAACACACATGCTGTCTATCTTGTGGTTGAAACTGCCACAATTTTACAAATATTACGCAGCCCCCCTGAGATCCCGGTTTGTGCTTTGACTGGGGAGGATTGCGAATATAACTACCTACAGGGTAATCGCCGTGCTCATCTTGAAATACGCCATCGAGCACTAAAAACTCTTCACCACCTGTATGTATATGCGGCGAAAATTCACTGCCAGGCGCATAGCGCACTATGCTTGTAGCGCGGGCAACTTCATCACCTACTCTGTCCAAAGGGCGTCTATGTACTCCCGCCATTGGCGAGGCTACCCATTCTAGTTTTTCACTATGTACAACAACGCGCTTACTAAAATCAGCGGCTATTTTCATTTTTTTTCCTAACTCAGTTAAAGCAATTAACAAATAATAACAGTTATATTGGTAGCATTAAATTAAGTCATGTTATTTAGCCGTAAGTATGATGGAGCTTTTATTATTAGGCATAAAAAAACGAGCAGGTTTAACTGCTCGTTTTTAATTAACACTTATGATTTATAGTCATTTTTTAATTAATAACTTTTACTCTACCTTTGTGCTTAGAGTGCACTATGGCAAGTGTAATAAAGCCAATCACTGCTACCACTGCACCAATTGGTTTGCCCATATCACTTGATAGGTTAAGACCAATTGCCGCTGTCATAATATATGAAAGCGTCACTGCTGTAGCAATTACTGCAGGAATACTGGCAATCCAATGGAATGCACCGCGGTCAAACAAGTACTTAGTTGCCAGCCATAATACGCTAGTAGAAAGCAGCATGTTTGAGAACGCAAAGTAGCGCCAAATAAGCGAGAAGTCGAGTTTAGTCATAAAGTAAGCAATTGCTAAAATTGGAATCGCTACTAATAAGCGGTTACGTAAGCTTTGCGGAATATTAAACGCATCAACCACGGTTAAACGTAGTGAACGAAACGCAGTATCACCTGAAGTAATTGGGAATACAGCTACAGCAATAATAGCCATAACACCACCAAATACACCTAAGTAGCTATTAGCAATATGATTAACCACTAAACCTGGGCCACCTTGATCAAGTAATGCTTTTAAACCGGCATAACCTTCTGGGAATGCAGCAATACCAGCAAGTGCCCAAACACAACCAACAATACCTTCACACATCATGGCGCCGTAATATACCGGGCGTACATATTTTTCGTTTGTTAAACAGCGTGCAATAATAGGTGCTTGCGTTGAGTGAAAACCACTAATAGCGCCACAGGTAATTGTTATAAATAACAATGGCCACGTAGGTAAACCATCCGGATTTGGCTCTAAAAAGTCATGTGCATGGTCACCACTAAAGTAAGCTAAAAAGTCACCTGCAACGGGTAAGTGTGGCGCGTTAATCAATAACGAAACTGCAATAGCAACAGTCATTACAATCATTAAAGCGCCAAAAATTGGGTAAAACTTAGTAATGATTTTATCAATTGGTAGCAAGGTCGCTAAAAAGTAATACGCTAAAATAGCCAACACCCAAAAGGTGTTATTTGCCAGCATTGTACCTTCAAAAAAATCAAGGTTACTTAATAAGCCCGCAGGGCTCATAATAAATACTACACCTACAAAAAACAGTAGCATGGCAGTAAATATCAGCATAAAGCCTTTAAATACAATATTGTAGTAATGCCCGGCTATTTCTGGCAGGCTTTTTCCGTCTTCTTTTATACTCATAACACCTGAGAAGAAGTCGTGAACAGCACCACCTAACACGTTACCTAGTACAATCCAAACTAGTGCAACGGGTCCGTATAAGGCACCAAGAATAGGACCAAAAATAGGACCTACACCGGCGATGTTTAAAAATTGAATTAAAAATGCACGCACAGGATGAATAGCCACGTAATCAACACCTTCGCTAAAGCGCTTTTGTGGTGTTTCAATCGTTGAGTCTAAACCTGCTTGCTTTTCAACAAAGGGACTATAAAATTTGTAACCCAGTATTAAAATTGTGATGCAGATAAAAAAGATGATCATAAAGCATGTTTCTCTTTTTGTATTTGTATTATAGAGCGCACTGTTTGCCGCTCCGGCCTTTCATTCCGTGAATAATCGACGAACATTAACAAAGGATTAATATTCTTACTATAAGACGTTTAGCTAATACTATAGTCGAATAAAATAACTTAGACCTATTTCGTGGCCTTATTGAGCGTTAACTGTACAGAACATAAAGATTTAAAGTAATAAAAAAGGCAGCTTTACTGGGTAAATCTGCCTTTTTTAATCTGCCCGATAAGTTATCGATAAAAATTAATAATACCTTATCACCAATTTATTTATGGGTTCATAAACTCATTTATTTGTTGATGCGTTAAAGTAGGTGTTGCTCCGGCACTTTCGGCGACCATAGCACCAACAGCACAAGCAAAGTCAACCGCATGTTGTGCGCAATCACTACTGCACAGCTGATAAATTAACGAACCTAAAAACGAATCCCCTGCGCCAACTGTATCAACAACACTAATTAAATAGCCTGAGTTATAGTAGTTTTCGCCTTTAATGGTGAGTAATGCGCCATGGCTGCCTTTAGTTACACATAAATATTCGGTATTAGTTTGTGCAGCAATAAAGGCTAAGTTTTGCTCAAGCGAATGAAACTTACAACCCATAGCTTTAGCAATTTCGTATAGCTCTTCGTCGTTTAATTTGATGAAGTCGGCTTTGTTCATTAAATCTACGAGTGTTGCTAATGTGTAGTGAGGCGCACGTAGGTTTACGTCAAATACTTTAAAGTTTGCTACATCAACTAATTGATTTAATGTTGCCAAAGACGTTTCGCTTCGCCCTATTAGGCTGCCAAATACAAATACATCGCTACTTTTAACTTTACTCAGTAACTCATCTGTAAGCGCTATATTATCCCACGCTGTATCTGCCACTATTTCATAACTTGCTGAGCCACCACTATCGAGTGTTACCTCAACCGTGCTGGTTTTTTTGTCACTGTTAATAGCAATATAATCGCAGCTTACGCCTTTGCTCGCAATTTCGCCGAGCAGCTCAGCGCCTAACTCGTCGTTACCAACAGCGCTGATCATGTCGGCTTTAATGCCAAGTGAGTTAATACGCACACACATATTAAGCGGCGCGCCACCTAGGCGTTTACCAGAGTCAAAACAATCCCACAGTACCTCGCCAAAGCAGCTAACACTTACGTTTTCGCCTGATTTATGATTAATTAAAATACTCATAATTAGTTACTCTTTTGCTCAAGTGCAGCCTGCATAATGGCTTTAATTTTACTATTAGGTGCGTATAGCGCGGCAATCGATTTTTTATACTCTGCAGTAAAAGCTTCGTTATGCTCAAGCTTACCAAACAAGCTCGTTAACTTTAAAAATGCAATCGGGCTAGTTTGAGTCTCTTGCGCGTAAGAATTAAGCTCTTTGTACATCGCATCTTGAATTTCAAGCTTTTCGCCTTTTTCACTTACACCTTTATCGCTGTATAAACACCAAGTAGCAATAACCAGTGCAGCCAACGATATATCTCGACCTTGTACTAGGTTTTCGTTAATTGTAGCAATAATAAACTTAGGCAGTTTAGCTGAGCTTTCACTGCAAATACGCGCCAGGCTGTCTTTAATATTAGGATTAGCAAAACGCTCTATTAACGTATCTTTGTAGCTTTGAAGATCAATACCTTCAAGCGGTTCAAGGTTTGGCGTTACTTCTTTATCCATAAAAGCACGTAGGTATGTGGCAAATAATTCATCAGATACCGTTTCGTCAATTGTGCCATAACCATGAATTGAACCTAATAAACCAAGCACAGAATGCCCAGCATTAAGTAAACGTATTTTCATGGTTTCATAAGGCGTCACATCAGTTACAAACTGTGCACCAACAACATCCCAATTTGGGCGAGAGTCACTAAAGGTGTCCTCTATTACCCATTGTGTAAACGACTCACAAGTAATTGGCCACTCGTCGCTAACACCATAGGCATCAACCACGTAATCAATATCACTCTTTTTAGATACCGGTGTTATGCGGTCAACCATCGCATTTGGAAACGATACGTTTTGCTCAATCCACTCACTTAGGTTTTTGTCTTGCTCTGTGGCAAAGGCTAAAAGCATTTTGCGTGTTACGTTACCGTTATGCTGAATGTTATCGCACGACTGTACTGTAAAGGCGCCCAAACCTTGCTCTTTACGCAGTTTTAGCGCAGCAGTAATGTAACCAAACGCCGTAATTGGGTCGTTCGGGTTATTAATGTCGTTAATAATATCTGGATTGCTGTAATCAAATTCGCCCGTTGCCGGGTTAAAGTTATAACCGCCTTCGGTAATAGTAAGCGATACAATTTTAGTATCGCTGTGTGCGAGTTTATTAATTACCGCTTGTTTGTCCTCTGGGGCAAACAAAAAGTCGATCATTGAGCCAATTACTTTGTTATCTATTTTACCGTCTGGGTGTCTAACAGTTAGCGTGTAAAGGTAATCTTGCTGCTTTAAAATATCACGCAGACCACGGTTACCCTCTAACAGGCCAACACCACATATGCCCCACTGCTCAGAGCCTGGGGTTTTTAAAAGCTCGTTAACATATACCGCTTGGTGAGCACGATGAAAGCCGCCTACACCAATATGAACAATCCCCGCTTTAACGGCGCTACGGTCGTAACTTGGTGTGTCAACATGGCTTGGTAATTGAGCCAAGCTCTGTTGGTTTAGCCCTGTAACAAGAGCGTTTGTGTGTTGATGTTGCGTCATGGTGCGACCTTACTAAACAAAAATAAAATATAAATTACGATACTGTATTACGATAAGTAATTACGATGCTGTATTGAGTACTTTATGGCGTTTTAACGACCAGTACGCAGTAACAAAATAAATAACAGTACAAATAAAACAGGCAATTTCGAACTGCGACTTATTAGCGCTGTACATCACCATAGTGTCACTGAAAAACATCACTTGGCTGGCAAAAATAAAAATAATCACCAATGAAATAGTCGATATGCCATTAAGAACTTTGGTAAATACAGAGCTATCAATTACTGGCTTTGGAATGTCTTTAGCCTCAGCTGCTTGATATTCTTTAATATCACGTTGCTCTTGCTCTTCTGCTGCAATTTCTTGCGTGTAATCTTCACCGGCACCGTATTTTTTAGCTAAAAGTGTGTAAATAACGATGGTGAAAATCCAGGTAGGAATAAACAAGTAGTAAAACGACATTACATCAATTGCGTTTAAGCCAAAACCGAACACAAGTGCAAGTGCCCATGAGGCAATAGCAGGGATGCTGCGGGTAATATTTTTATATTTAGCCCAGTAACGTGTTAAGCCAATTTTAGGAAATAACACATGCTCGGCAAATACAATGCCGCCCACTGGCACAACTAATAAGCCTGCGTAGGTAAGTAGCGGAAGCATTTGTGAAAATACAAACGGGAAACACGCAATAATCACGGTTACCACACCTACAATAGCGGTTGTGCGTTCACGTGATTGATTAACAAATATAGATTGCGCTGCAAGGCCTGCACGGTAAAGGTTTGCGTTAGCTGTAGTCCAACCGGCAATAATTACAATAACAAATCCAGTCCAACCTAATGCATGGTATGCAACATCACCCGGATCAAGTGACGAAATGGTTGTTTTAAGTAATACCGCAACACCTGCGCCCATAATACCGGCAGAGATCCACGCTAAGTAATGACCAAAAAACATACCCACACCAGAGAACAAGCCATAGCTTTTGCGTTTAGCAAATCTAAAAATAGCCATGTCGATTAAACCAAAGTGAGTAATTGAGTTAGCAGCCCATGCAAAGCCAATCACTTCTAATAGGCCAATGCCTTTTTCACCATCGGCATTGGTGCCCGTCCAGATGGAGGAGTCGCCTATGGTCATAAAGTCGCTAAAGCTAGTTAAAGAGGTAGAACCCAATACGTGGTTTGAAAGCTCAGGGAATAACGCGAACGAGCCTGCAATAAATATAACAAATAGCCAGGGCGCACACAGTTTTGAAAAGTCAGCAACGGTTGAAAAGCCATACATAGCAACAAATACAACAATTGAGCCAACGGCTAAAACAATGGCGACAAACCAAAAGCTGTTTGGATACCAATCAAGCTGCGCGGGTATGTCGAACAAAAACCGCACGGCGGTGGAGGATACCGTGATCATGGCCGCCGATATAACACTAAAAATAACTACATTAGCCCAGTTATAGAGCTTGGTCATTGAGTTACCAGCAATTTTGTTTAAGTAGTTATATAAACTTAAGCGGGTTTGTACTGCAATGGGTGCCGTAATTAGCCACCAAGAACACATTGCTAACAGGTTACCTATTAATAACCCCAATAGAATGTCGATGGTTGATGCGCCTAATGCAACAAAGGTTGCGCCAATAACAAATTCAGTGGCAGCAACATGTTCACCAGCGTATAGCCCTGCAAAATGTTTCCAGCCGTGAAGCTTATTATTAGCAACCGGAAGTTGCTCTTCGTTTACATCTTTAAATGTGTGTGTGTGTGGACTCGTTGCCATGGTATTTCCTAGTTGTTAACAGCAAAGTACTTAATACCTAAAGACTTTGCTTCTTATAATTTAGTTTTATAAACGCGTAACCACTTGTTTTAGTTTTTATAATTAATACCAGTACTAACAACGCTTATATTTTGCCACTTATAAACCCTATAAATGTGTGTTGGTATAAGTAGCCATGTTTAAATGTTTTTACTTTTAAGTGCAGGATAAGCTGTAAAAAACTGCTGCCAATGAGTTAAGTGAGCAATATTTGGATACGCTTTATGAACATAGTTAATGGCCGTTTGCATGTGCTGCCCGCCACTGTAATGCAGTACTTGCATATTGGCATTTATGGCTGCACATACGCCAGCTTCGCTGTCCTCAATTACCAAGCAATGCTCTGGTTTTACGCCCATTTGCTTAGCTGCATGTAAAAATAAGTCGGGGGCGGGTTTACCACGCTTTACTTCACTGCTGGTAAATATCGTATTGCTAAAACAGTTACTTAAATTAACTATATCTAATGCTTTAGCTGTACGTGCTGGACTGCTACTTGTGGCAATACATTTGGGCACAGCTAAGTTATTAAGTACTTCGTTTATGCCATCGGTTGTACTGAGCGCTGAACCAAACTCGTTTAAGAGCGCTTCTCGGTAATCATCTTCAAAGCTATTTGGCAAAGTGACATTAAAGGCGTTTTGGATTTTTTGACTTACGGTTTTAAAATTACACCCCAAAAAGTGTTGCTGTACATATCCGCGGTCAATGTTAACCGTTAAATACGCAAGCATATCAATCAACACTTGAGCGCTGAGTATTTCACTGTCGATGACTACCCCATCGCAATCAAATATTACTAAATCAATTTTAGCGTTCATTGGGTTACCTTAAACATTTACTTTTTGTGCAAAACACCAACTGAGCATAAGCCCGACTGGCGAGCATATTCCCTTTATTGTTTTTGAATGTCAACAAAAAGTGAACGAATTTACTTGTCGCTACTACAAACATAAATAAACAAAACTAAAAGCCGCTGTATTTAATCAAGTTTACAAAAAATATATAAACCTAAAATTGGATCTAAAAGTATATTTTAAGCCCCTCTTGCAATCTTATTTATGAATTATTCCAATCTATTTAATCAATTTTACCGAACAAAGGAATGTTCATACACTCCTCAACAGTTAAACAGCCAGCAGCACTGCCGGCAATTTTAAATAATAAGGTCGACATGAATATTTTATTAAACGCAATAAACAAGAATACAAAACTAACATTAAGCGCGTTAACACTTGCGATGGCATTACCAGCAAGCGCGGCTACATTAACTAAAGACAACGGCGCAGCTGTTGGCGACAACCAAAATTCAATAACTGCAGGCGAGCGCGGCAGTGTGTTATTAGAAGACGTACAACTAATTCAAAAACTACAACGCTTTGCACGTGAACGTATTCCTGAGCGTGTGGTACATGCGCGTGGTACGGGTGCTCATGGTGTATTTGTGGCATCAAAAAGTTTAGATGATTTAACCATGGCAGCACCTTTTACCGAGGCCGGTAAAGAAACTGACGTTTTTGTACGTTTTTCATCGGTAATTCACTCAAAAGGTAGCCCAGAAACACTGCGCGACCCACGTGGCTTTGCGATTAAATTTTACACCGATCAAGGTAACTGGGATTTAGTGGGCCTTAACTTACCGGTGTTTTTTATTCGTGATGCAATAAAATTTCCAGATATGATCCATTCATTAAAACCATCACCTGTAGATAATATTCAAGATCCTAACCGTGTTTTTGACTTTTTCTCGCACGAACCAGGCTCTACTCACATGTTAACGTGGGTTTATAGCGACTACGGCACACCAGCAAGCTTACGTAAAATGGATGGTTGGGGTGTTCACTCTTATAAAATGATCAATAAATCGGGCGATGTTAAGTACGTTAAATTTCATTGGGTAAGTAAACAAGGCATTGAGAATTTAAATGCAAAAGAAGTCGCTGAAGTTCAAGGCCAAGACTTTCAACATTTAACGCGTGATTTATACAGCGAAGTAAATAAAGGTAACTTCCCAGAATGGGATCTATACATTAAAACGCTTGATCCGTCGCAACTTGACGACTTTGATTACAACCCATTAGATGCAACAAAAATGTGGTTAGGTGTAAAAGAAGTGAAGGCAGGTACATTAACGCTTAATCGCATGCCAACTAACTTTTTTCAGTCAACAGAACAAGTAGCAATGGCACCGTCTAACATTATTGCGGGTATTGAACCCTCAGAAGATAAGTTATTACAAGGGCGTGTATTTTCATACGCAGATACGCAAATGTATCGCCTTGGTGCTAACCATCAACAGTTGCCAATTAACCGTGCAAAAGTGGAGGTAGTTAACTACAACCAAGACGGCGCAATGAACTATGGTAATACTCAAAGCAACGTAAACTATCAACCAAGCCAAGAAAACGTAGCTGAAAACCCAATTGCACGTAGAAGTAATACAGAGCTAAAAGGTTTTGTACAACAAGCCGCCATTAAAAAGCAGCAAAACTTTGCGCAAGCAGGTGTTTTATACCGAGGTTTTAGTAAGCAAGAACGTACTAATCTGATCAATAACCTAGCGGGCGATTTAGTAAAAATAAAAGACAGTAACGTTAAGCACAAAATGCTTAGCCACTTTTACAAAGCTGATAGTGAGTACGGTACACGTTTAACTAAAGCCATTAATGGCGATATTAAAATAGTTAAGCAGCTTGCAGCTAACCTGTAATTAGCAAGTTACAAAACATTAGTCCCAACTAAACAAGCTGTTATATAAGTAACCACAACCATGAGGAAGGAGGCAACCAATCCCCTTCCTCTTTTTAAAAGGTATAAAGTAATGCGTAATTTATTGATTATAGTAGTGCTACTAATAAGCTTTACCAGTAGTGTTTACGCTAAAAATACAACGGATACACAAACACCTAGTACACAACTTGAAAACCAACACTCAGCGCAAACACAATACGAGAGTTTATTTGCTTATTACTTTGCTGCTGCACGTACCAACGATACCGCTGTAATTAAGCAATTTGTAAGTGCCGGCATTCCTATCGACAGCTATAACAATAAAGGTTACACCGCATTAATGATTGCCACTTACCATGGTAATAAAAATACGGTAAACACACTTTTGCACTTAGGCGCTAATGCTTGCATGGAAGACAACCGAGGCAACACAGCGCTAATGGCCGCTATTTTTAGAGGTGAGTTTAGTATAGCCAAAACACTGGTATCACTTGATTGCGACAACGCACATCAAAACAAAGCAGGCCAAACAGCCGAACAATTTGCACACACATTTGGCCAGCAAAAAGTGCTCAATTTACTCACGCAGGTTAAAAATTCTAAATAAAGTTCAAAAGCCCTTATAAAAGAGCTTTAGGTGTAACTAAACTTTAGCGGACTGCTTATTTAAGTCGTTACTTCTACATTATATTTTTGGGGTTTATCTCGCGTTACAAAGTAGCAAATTAGCGAGCCAAGTGTTACCAGCACCACTCCTTGCCAAAACGAAGCACTTAACGTAATAGACAAATACAACGCCGAAATAATAGTAGAAAACACCGGTGTAAAGTACGAAAGCGTTCCAAGCAGCATTAAGTTACCGCCAATAATCGCTTGATTCCACAGTGCATAACCACTGCCAACAACTACACCCGCAAGTAACAATGTCATGCTTGAGCTGATTGAAAACGTTAATGGCGCTTCATTACTAAAACCATATTGCGCCCACAAACTCATTGCCGTAACAGTAAAAAATAACGTAATAGCATTTTTACCATTACTTATTTTTTGCGTTACTACGCAATAAATAGCCCATATAAACGCGGCAGCTAATGCCATTAAATAAGTAGCAGGATTATCAGCAAAGTTAGTAACTAACGTATCGACTGACATTTCTTGATCGCCCGTAATACACCAAGCAACCCCTAAAAAAGCAATGATCATACTTGGGTAAACCCAGTAACTTACTTTTTTACGCCCAATAATAATAGAGAGCAATATAGTCAGCGTGGGCCATAAATAATTAATTACCGCCATTTCCATAGCCTGATGGCGACTATTTGCCATACCGATAGAAAGTGCCAAGCAAATTTCGTACGACACAAATAATAAAGTACCTACTACCAAGTAGCGTTTCGAAAAACCACTAAACTTAGGTACTCCCATAACCAAAATTAAAAATATCGCACTTACAGAGTACATAGCCGCAGCACCACCAATGGGGCTAAACAACTCAGAAATATCCCGTAGTAATGCCACTAAGCAGCTCCACAGTAGTATTGCAGCGACTCCATAAAGTGTATATTTATTTTTGCTTATAAAATCCATATTAAACCTAAAGTACTACTTAATAATCTGAAGCTAAACTAACAGTAATTTTTTGTTTTAACAATAACATGCCGTTAATCTGCAGTGCATAACTAGCATTATCAAAGCTAAATATTATCACTATAGTTATAAGCAATAAGCGTAAACAGCCATTCAGTGTTTAAATTTAGCAAAGCAGCACAAACGCTAGATAAATTAAAGTTACTGACTCTTTTGTCTCGTATTACCACTTTTACAGTGGTGTGGTTAAATAACTCACTAAACAGAGAAAGCAAATATGAACAAGTTCACGACTCCCGATCTATACGACGAACACCGTGATAGCGTACAAGTAGCCGACTGTGGATTACAGCACTTTGGCAACAAAACCACCTTTAGTGGTCAAGTCGTTACTGTAACGTGCCCCGATGACAATTCGTTTGCCGCTGAAATACTTCATCAAAATGGCGTAGGTAAAGTGCTGGTTATTAACGGCTTTGCTAGTAAACGCTTTGCATTTATTGGCGATATTATGGCAGAGCGTGCTTTAAAAAATGGCTGGGAAGGTATAGTTATAAATGGTTGTTGCCGAGATATTGAGATTCTTGCTACCTTAAATTTACCTATTATGGCGCTTGGCTCAACACCACGCTGTACGTTAAAGCGAGGTTGTGGTGAAAATAATCAAGCTATTGCCATGTTAAGCGTCTGCATTGAGCCTAATGATTGGCTTTACGCCGATGTGAACGGGCTAATTGTGAGTAAATATAAACTTAGTTAGTTGCTAAATCACAACTAAAATAGATTAGCTGCCGCTTTTTTAATAAAATCTGAAACATCGAGTAGGGTGAGGCTTTTGCCTCATCCCTCTCACAGAACCGTACGTACGGGCCTCGTATACGGCTCCTGTATTCTTCTATCCCTTCGGCTTATTTTCTAAACGCCGAGTGAGCAAGCCATCCTGTACTTACTTTTTCCATTGAATATAAACCTTGCTCCTCAAACCATTGGTTTGGCATCGCTACATTCGATAATGGACTTAGAGAGTTTCGCCATGAGTTCATTTTGATGAACTTAAATGGCGGCTTTTTCCCTAATTGTTTTAGTCGCTTATGCAACCTCGCTGGGTTTTTCCACAACCTTAACTGAATTGCCCTTAATCGTCGTCTCACCCACCTTGCCAACAAATTTAGCACTCGTTTACAATTGGCTATACTGAAATAATTTACAAAGCCGCGCACCACTGGATTGAGTCTTTTTATTACTTCAATTAAGTTCATGCCACTATTTCGCTTTGTTAACCGTTTAACTCTTTGTTTAAAGCCTTTGAGTTTTGTGGCTTGGATACGCGTCCAATTACTGCCTATCTCCACTCCCAAAAATTTTACGCCTTCACTACTATGCGCTATGTGCGTTTTCTTTTGGTTGACTGTTAACTTTAAGCCTTTTTCGAGTATCTGAGTCGCTACTGTGAGTGCATTCTTGGCTGCTTTTTCTGTGCAGCATAAGATCAATATGTCGTCGGCGTACCTCACTATTCTGTGATTTCGCTTTTTCATTTCTTGATCAAATGCATCTAGGTAGATATTCGCCAACAATGGACTGATAACACCACCTTGTGGACTTCCTACCTCACTCGCTTCCCAATTATTGCCTATCATTACTCCGCTTTTTAAAAACTGTTTGAGCAGTTTTAAGATGCTACCGTCTGTCACTTTGCGTTTGACGCTGCTTATGAGCAAGTCGTGATCGAGTAGGTCAAAACACTTCGACAGATCCATATCAACCACCCACTCACGGTGATATTTACGAATAAATACCGTGGCTTTGCTGATGGCGTCATGACAACTTCGTTTCGGCCTGTACCCATAACTTGATGGGTGAAAGTCGATGTCGAAGAGCGGTTGGAGAATGTTCAATAGTGTTTGTTGTACTATGCGGTCGCGAACTGTTGGAATTCCCAGCAGTCTCACACCACCATCATCTTTCGGTATTTCTATCCGTTTGACTGGCTGTGCGCGATACTGCTTGCTTTGCAGTTCACCTTGCAGTTGTTTCAAGTTTTCTTCTAAATTCAAGGCGAACGCGGCTATGGACTGCCTATCTATTCCGGCCGCTCCTTTCGCTGCTTTCACTTTTTTGAATCCCTTGTACAGGTTATTAATATCTAATAATTGCCCATACAAGCTGTAGTAAACTGTCATCAATTGCCTTTGCTTACGGTATGTCTGTCGTTTCACATTGATGTATAGTGGTGTTCTTCATGAGGACATTAGGTGTGCTAGCCGAATGGCAATCTGCCTAAGTGGTCGCTCATTACTCCCATGCTCGGCCTTCAGTTCTCAGCGTCCACATTCCTGCTTAGCCGTCATCTCTTGCCTATTTCCGTCGAAATACATGTGAGCCTATACGTCGATACTCCTGATTTTCATACACTTAAAGAATACTTCCCCCCTTCGCAATCAATTAAAGCTTTTGATTAAAATTGACCCTATCAAACATTCTGTTGATAGTCGGCTTGGTTTTCCCCTCCACACCATTACTGGCTTTCATCGGCCTAGCCTTACTCACTACTACGGGTTCATCTGCCACCTCACACCGACGTTAAACCTTGGGTTTCCCCTTGAGTTTAGGCCACTTATTTACACTAAGTTTAGATGCCAGGCTTCCCCAGTTACTGCACTGGCTCCCTGTTAGAAATCCCACCCTCAAGCACAGTATTGGTCTGACTAAGTATAGGGCGTTGCGCTATTTTGCACGCTGACCCACCAATACTGCCGAAACAGGTTACGGTTTGTTGTGTACCTCTAACTTCTTATGGCTTCCTTCAGACCCCACCGTTGGCCAGTGACGCCCTTGCCATTCAGATTATCTTCCCCTTAGTCAGGGTGATAAGGCATCTTTCAGCCTATCGGGTTTGCCAGCTTCGCTGGGCAAACAAAAAAGCCCAGCATTGCTGGGCTTGTGTCATATTAATAGGTAACTATTTTATTAGTTAAAAGTTACCGTCACTATGTTTGAACACACGTTTTCAGTTACACACACTTGATAGTCGTACGCAGGTAGTGTTGCACCACGTACATAATCACGATAACGACCGTTATCTGAGGTTGTGCCTACTAACTCGCCATTACGATATACATTTAATGACTGAGCACCCACTTGCTGCCAACTTAGCTCTACACGCATTGTGCCTAAGCGTGATTTATTAGCGCGCTTAAGGCTTAGCTCAATCTCTACATCACTCACTACTACAGTTTGAGTTGATGCGTTGGTATTGCCTTCGCTGTCGGTAACAGTTAATTCAACTTCATAGCTACCCGCCACTGCATAAGCATGCACAGGGCTTGCATCGGTTGATGTAGCACCATCACCAAAGCTCCACTGCCACTGTGTAATATCGTTATTAGCATCTGTGCTACTATCGGTAAACGAAGCCGTTAAGCCTTGTGTTTCAACGCTAAAACTAGCACGTGGTGGTTGCGGGCTTACCTCTCCAATTGCACTTAAAGTAAGTGACCAGCCATTTATATTACCTGTATCAGCACCGGCGGTGTCTTGTACATGTAATGCCCAATCGCCAGTGGCTACTTCGCCATTAAATGCATCTGAAGTGAAGCTTTTAATAATATCATCTGAGCTACCGCCCTCTTTATTTTGTAACGTTATTGTAGTGCCTTGCGCTGAGATAAGCTTTACAATTAAATCACCAGACCAAGTATGACTAATGTTAACATCGGCAACTGTATTAAAAACGGTTAACTCATCTGCAATCGTAATTACAGAGCTTACACCTTCTGGCGCATTATCAGGAATAGCAATATTTTCATCACTGCTGTAAGTAAAATCATTCAACCCCATAGGTTTAACCATTAATTTTACAGTGCTTTCCTTAACTCTATCATCCGACGTTGCTGTAACGGTAAACTCATATTCACCCCACTGCGTCTCTTCAGTGGTAGGTACTACTAACTGTACTTCTTCACCTGGGCGAGCAGTGTTTTGTGAAAGTGACGCTGAATCTAAATTACCTGTCAATGCAAACGCAACATCACCATCCCAATTGGCAATTGAGCCTACACTAAACGTATAGCTTGCTGACTCACCCGCAGTGATCTCCTGTGACAAAGGGCTAACGCTGAGTTTAAAGCCTGGGGTTGGATCTGCGTCAATTAGCGCTTGGTTTACATTTAATCGTGTACCAGCAACCGTTTTAGCCTGTAGTGCTGCGTTAGCATCGCCGCTACTCATTAATAACTCTTTTAATTCTAACGCTGTTAGATCTGGGTTAACTGATAAAGCAAGTGCTGCAGCACCAGCAACATGAGGCGTTGCCATAGAGGTGCCTGAGTAACTACTATAAGCGTTTCCTGGCACAGTAGATAAAATGGCAGTACCTGGGGCACCTAAATCAACACTTGTTAAGCCCCATTGTGAAAAGCTCGACATAGCATCATTACGATCTGTACTTGCTACAGATAAAATACTATCGTGCTCATAGCTTGATGGATAATGAGGGTTAAGATCATTGTCTAATGCATCGTTACCTGCCGCAGCTACAAAAAGTATATCCGCCGCTTCGCTTGCATCAATCGCTTCAGCAAGTGCTTGGCTAAACCCGCCGCCGCCCCAGCTATTGTTTAGCACACGAAGGTTAACACCTGAATTTTTAAGGCTAATCATATAATCAATACATTTAATTGCCCCAGAAGTACTCCCCGTGCCATCAGCAGCTAAAAATTTACAGCCAACAATAGACACTTCATGGTTTACCCCTACAACACCGATCGCATCATTGCCACTTGCACCAATAGTCCCTGACACATGAGTACCATGCCCTTGGTCGTCCATTGGATCGCCACTATCAGTAATTGCATTGATACCATAAATGTCATCTATGTAACCATTCCCGTCGTTATCGATACCATCTCCTGCAATTTCAGCGGTATTTACCCACATATTACTTGCAAGGTCATTATGGCTATAATCAACACCGGTATCGATTACACCTACCACTACATCTCGGCTACCAATAGAAATAGTCCATGCTTCTGGAGCATCAATATCTGCATCAACGGTACCACCTGACTGGCCTACATTATGTAAGCCCCAAAGTTCATCAAAACGGGGATCATTGGGTACATTCGCAATACTAACTTTATAATCAGGTTCTACATATTCAATGGCTTGGTGCGACTTTAAGCGCTCAATCGCTTCTTTGGTGCTCATGCCCGCTACTTTAAACTTAGCAAGGCGACCTGAAAGTAATGAGGTATAGCTGTCATCTATTTCATCATTATTTAAATCTGAAATTTTAGCTCTAACTAAAGATCTTGCATGCTTTCGCATTGCTGGGGTGGCATTTTTTTTATATTTAACAATTAAAGAATCACTAGTCGCTGCATCTTGTTGTTGCATCACACCAACATCGGGCACTTTAGCGGCGGCTAAGCAAGGTAGGAGTGCAAGTGTAATAATAGATAATTTTGTTTTCATTGTTCTATCCATAGTTTGGGTTAACTTAGTAACACTAAGTAATTTTATTTACTACTTCAGTACAAGGGATCACATGGCAAGCTATTAGAAAACAGCTAAAGATAAAATTACACAAGCAAGAAAAGCAAAAACCAATCATTTTGACTAGATTTTCATCGGAAAAACATAAAATACAGCCGTTGTTACGAACTTGTTAAATAAGTTAAAAGTGTAGACCTCCTTCTTTTTTACTGCTTTTTGTATAAAACCATAATAAAAACAAAAAACACACGTAAGCACATGAAATATAGGAGCTTTAAAATTGGTAAAAAATGATGATTTAACAAATTAAAATTAACTAATACAGTTAACACCATGATTATTGTTTCACTGTGAGCAGCTTGTACTTTATCTAAGATGCAAATAAGCAGTGAGCGCTGGTCATACTTAACACTTTACATACTTAAAAGTAATCAAGTGGATCACAACACATTATATCAGCACGGCATGCTGAAACAGAAAATACCTAATTAAAACAGATAATATCTAGGTATTTTATTTTTACTATTCAAGGAGAATAAATAATGAAATTAACTAAATCAATTTTAAGCTGCGCAGTTGCAGTTGCAATGGGTGCAAGCTTCGCTTCTTATGCAAATACAGATACTAAATCAGCCTCAAATTCAGAAATAGGTACGGCCATTTCTGTAATGAGCGCATCAAATAACATGACTTTGATACAAAACAACAACAATAACGATGCATTATTAGTACAAGTAGGTGATAACAACACCATGCTTGCTACCATTGATGGTAATGAAAATTACACAGAAATTACGCAAAACCAAACTGGTAATTACGCAGGCGTTGCTACTGTGGGCAATAGTAATACAGAAGAGTATTCTCAAGATGGTGTTGCTAACGGTTTAATCTCGCAAGTAACCGGTGATTACAACTCTTTAGTTGTTGCCCAAGAGGGTGTTGGCTTTTTAGTAAATAACGAAGCTATAAACATTATCACGGGTGACGATAATACGATTGATGTAGCTCAGGGTGCTGGTGGCCATTGGTTTTATAACCTTGATATGCAAGGTAATGCCAACGAAATCAGTGCAGTACAAACTGGTGAATGGCACGAAGCTGAAATAACGTCATTAACCGGTGATCAAAATACTATTGATATTGAGCAATCAGGGGTTTATTGGAACGCATTTACAATCAATTCTTTACAAGGTAATGATAACGACCTTGATATTGAACAAGATGGCTCGCGCAACATAGCAACCTTTAGCGATGTATCGGGTGATGCTAATGAGCTAAAAGTTGAGCAAGATGGTGAATCTAATGCAGTTAACTTTGCTGCTATTGTTGGTAGTGATAACGAAATAGACCTTGATCAAGAAGGTACTAGCAATACAGCAGATTCGGCTCTATTTTTAGGCAATAATAATGAAATTACTATTACTCAGTTAGATACTCTCAACTCAGCTACAGCTGAATTAATTGGTGATAATAACGAATTAACTGCAACTCAAAATGGCTTTGGGAACGAAGCATACATGGGTGTTATTGGTTCAGATAATGAGTTTTTAATTAACCAAGTTGGTGATTTAAATGCCGCACATCTGGTTAACTTTAATGGTACTGGTAACGATGTAGATGTATTTCAAAATGGTGACGAAAATACAACAGTTGTAGAGTCTTCTTACCCTAATACGGCACTAACTTCTAATGATAACAATATTGATATCATGCAAAGTGGTGTAGCAAATGAAACCATGGTTACTCTTGCTGGTATATTAGATAGTAATACAAACCGAATTGATATATCGCAAACCGGTGAAATCAACTTAGTTGACATTATGGTTGAAGGTAGCGGCCATAGCATTGATATTTCACAAGAAGGTGAAGGAAACTGGGTTACAGGTATGGATCAGTCAGCCTTTTTAATTGCTGGAGAGGATGTTTCATTTACTGTTAATCAAATTGGTAACGATAACCTTGTTCAAGGCGGCATAATCGGCTCGAATAACATGGTATCTGTTACGCAAATTGGTGACGGAAATACAGCTACAGTTACGCAAATGTAATTGCTAAGGTGGGGGGGGAGGTATACTTCCCCCCTTTTATAATATGAAAAATAATAAAAGCATATATATTAGCTACTTACTATCAGTTTTACTGTGCTTCTCACCTGCAGCATTTGCAAATGATGAACTAGAAATAGATGGCTTATTACTCGATAGAAGTATTAGCCGTTTTGGCCATCAGTTTTATTACAAGTTTTCAAACTACTGGAGAGACTTACCTTCAACTGCGGGGTTTAATATTGAAATAAAAGAAACCGTGCTACCTAAGGCTGGCACCAGGCTTTCTTTAATAATGAATAACCAACTTATTTATGCAACTTATTTAGGTCGTAGGTTAGAGCCTCTTGACGAACGCGTTGAACAAGCAGTTTATATTGTAATAGATGCAATGGCTCGCTCAAACATGGCTGTATCGTCTCCCGATATGGCTGTAAACGGATGGTAAAATGAATAAAATACTACTTATAATAATAACTCTAAGCTTTTCAGCTAGTGCAACTGAATTAATTTACACCCCAATTAACCCAAGTTTTGGCGGCAACCCACTCAATGCAAATATGTTGTTGAGTAAAGCTCAAGCGCAAAACAAACACAAAGCACCTGTCATCGAAAGAGATTATGCAGAACAATTTCAAGACTCTTTACAGCGTACTTACCTAAATAGAATGGTCAGAGAAATTACCAATATGGCATTTGGTGAAGACTCTGAAGACAGCATATTTAATCAAGACTCTATATTTATGAGTGGTGACTACCAAATTGAAGTGATCACCAGTACCACAGATACTATTACTGTAAAAATAACAAATATGCTAGATGGCACCATTGTAATCATCGAAGTACCGAGGTTTGGATAATGTATAAACTGCTAATAACAATAATATTACTTACTTTAACGGGCTGTACAACGATAGGAAATTTAATTCCGCCATCGCAACAAAAAGCCATAAGTTTAGAGCCTACTGAGATTTTTGCTGATTTAAAAAACTTACCCAAGCCAATGGGCAGCATTCCCGTCTCTGTTTATTCATTTAGAGATCAAACGGGTCAATACAAACCGCAAACGAATGTTAGCTCTTTTTCAACCGCAGTTACTCAAGGGGCTAATTCCATATTAATTCAGGCATTGCATGAATCAGATTGGTTTACACCGGTTGAGCGCGAAGGGTTACAAAACATTCTAACTGAGCGGAAAATCATTCGTGCTGCCCAGTCAGAAAACCCAAATCAAGCCGATTTACCGCCATTAACAACAGCTAAAATTATTTTAGAAGGCGGTATTATTAGTTATGACACCAATGTAAAAACCGGTGGCCTAGGAATGGAGTACTTTGGTATAGGTGCATCTGAATTATATAGAGAAGATGCTATATCTATTTATTTACGTGCCGTAGACGTACGTACAGGGCAAGTATTACTCTCGGTAGCAACCAGTAAAAAAGTATTGAGCCAAGAGATGCGTGCAGGCTTTTTTAGATATGTAAGTTATAAGCGCCTTGCCGAGGCAGAAGCAGGTTATAGTGATAACGAGCCAATGAGTATTTGTGTTACTCAAGCAATTGAAAAAGCACTCACTGATCTTATAACTAAAGGTATTGATAAAGGCTTGTGGGCTAAAAAAGCAAGTTAAGTAACAAATAAAAATGGCTACTTATTAAAGTAGCCATTTTTAATGTATGTAATTATTGTTTACTCATTGGTAATAAAACCGATATGTAACGCTGCGCCCAGTTGGCCAGCTCAACCCTATTACGAGAACTTGTTTTTTTAAATGCACTGTATAAATGAGTTTTGACTGTATGATCGCTAATATTTAATTTATCTGCGATAACACTATTACTCGCCCCCTGCGCGATAAGATGAATAACTGAACGCTCTCGTTTAGTTAAATGTTGATAATCGTCCTGCTTTAATTCTATGCCTTCGTGTAAACTACTAAACGAAGAGGTCGCAACTAAAATGTCGCTGAATGCTTGGGAGAGTATCATTCTAGTAAACCATAATTCGCCTGCATTTATTTTAACTAAACCTTTAAAAACTTCCTCACTTGGCGTCGATTTATAAAACACACCATTAACATGGTTAAGTAGTAAGTTTTTCTCACATATTGCTTTACGCTCAACATTAAATATCACCACATTATACTGCCTCGCTAAAGCGATTAAATCTGCAGGTACAAGGTTGTGCCAATTATGCGTGGCGCCATCAATTAAATACAAAGTATATTGTGAACGTTGCTCAACGTTTGGCAGTGCATCATCCATATTTATAGTGTTGAATAAGGCTCGGAGAGTTCTTAAAATATCTTGATAATTATACGAGCAAGCCGATGATTTTAAATTTGTTTTTATAAATGCTGATTGCTGTAACATAAAACTCTTCCTTAGAATTCTTATGTAACACTACCTAATTTTTGAACAACTTACAATACAGTTTTTACATTCGTTCACAGTTGTTAACCACCTGTTTTACAGCTCACGATAAGCATGCTTTGCTGCCTTACGTATCTATTTATTTAACCCAAACTAACTATTACTTATTGCATAACACACCGTAATTAACGAAGCCAAAATTAACATCAGTAGAGGAAAACTAGTAATAGTCATTTAGAATAAAGCTGTAAAACAAAAGCAATCAATAAATTTAGTTTATAGTCGCTTTTAACTTATTTAACGCATCAACTGAAAAGCCTCTATCGTAAAAATAAAGTATTTTACCGCTGTTATTTATAAGGACTACACGGGTATTATTGGGATTTTGATTACCAGTAAATTTTTGTACTTTTTCGCCGTCTTTATAAATAGTGATTACCCCAGCCCAAAGCTCTTTTGGAATTCCTTTGCGCATACCACTGTCTATAAATGCACTAAACATGCGAGGTGCCATACCAGCAATAGTGGGTAGTTCGTAGGTAGGAATAACTACACCACTCATATCTAAGCCAATTAACCAGCGATCAATGTCAAACTGACTATCTTGCTTATAGCCTATAAGCAAAAGTGTTTTATCTGCATTAAAATCGCTTGGAATAGTCACTTTATTTTGCGTTAAACTTTCGCCGTCAATCGTTGGAAATTGTTTACCAATTACTTGCTGATTTGGGTACTGAGTAGAACATGCCGCTAAAAATATAAATAAAAAAGCAGTGAGTATTGATTTAGCCATAGTAAATCCTAATTATAATTTTTAAAGTAATACCTGTGCTTTTATATACGCTAAGCGTTACTTTATCGATCTAGCTATATACTCTTTAAATTCTAAAATAGGCATAGGCCGGCCATACTTCCAGCCTTGCCCGTAATGTACCCCTGCTTCTTTTAAAATGACTTCTTGCTCTGTTGTTTCTATGCCCTCTGCCACACAGGTATAACCAAATTTATGTACCAACTCCATAATATTAGGGATCATAGAGGCTTTTAAGCCTTCCGTAGCTATGTCTTGTACAAATGAACGGTCTATTTTAAGCTGATGGAAACTCAAATTATGTAAGTTTTTTAGGTTTGAATACCCAGTGCCAAAATCATCAAGCGACAAGCGAAAACCCGACTCGATTAATGTTTTAAAATAGCCATGAGCAATAGTTGAATCTAAATACTCGTCTTCGGTTATTTCTAAACAAATTACAAATTTAGATTGCATTAATCCGGTTATTTTCGGTAATGACAACACATTCCCTTGCTCTACATCACAAGGAAAAATATTTAATGACACCTTAAATCCACTTGGTAACTGCTCTGCACTTTCTAACTCATTAAGTACAGTGTTAATCATTATTTTGGTAAAAGACCAAGTTAAATTAATTTGTCTAAGTATAGGAATAAATTGATCCGGTGTAAGCACCCCGTAATCATCTTTAAAGCGCGCAAGTACCTCGCAACCAATTATTTTTCCGCTTTGTAAATTAACTATTGGCTGATAAACCCAATAAAAATTACCGCTCTTTAATCCCCTACGTATCCTGCTTACAATTGAGCGGCGCGTAGTTAGGTGCTCATCAACTAATAAGCCACACGAAATACTCACCAAGCAAATTAAAATAAACGAAATAATGAATAGTTGACGATTATCGGTAAAAAATACATCCCATGGCAAATACAAGGCAACACAATAATTTCTATTATTATTACTGCACGTTATATTCGTTTCGTAATGTAAATAGTCATTACTTTTTATATTATTATGAAGCCCTGTTTGCCCAGCTAAATGAAATAAGTTTTCAGATTCTTTATAAAAAACCTGCCAATTAGGCGTTACAATAATTTTAGGATCGAATACTTCTGATTTTAGTATGAGGTTATAATTGCCTTGGCGAATAATTAGTACTTTTAGTGGGCGCTCGGTAAAGAGTAATAAGTAAAGTTCAGGCTCAAAGCGTATGCCTATTTGTGAGGGTTTATTTTTATTTACAATATAATCTGGTTGGTTATCTGGTAAAGGATTTTCAAGCATACCAGTACCTGTAGTACAGGTTAATGTATTATTTTTAAAGTAGCCTATATCAATAGCAAACTTGGCATCAAATAGCATCCGCCGCATAGCAAGTAAATTCGCTTCGTTACAAGTAGTAAAATTTAGGTTATTTAATTTAGTTAAAACACGAACGCTTTCCTCTACACCATCGTCTACTTGGGAGAGTAAATATTGTGAGTCTGAATGTGTTTGCGCTACTAATTTTTGACCCGCAAAGTACAATAAAATAAAGCAACCTAATGCAAATATAAATCCACCTGATAGCAGTACTACTATTATTTTTTTAGGATGCTGTTTCATTGTAAATTGAGGTATCCCCATTTATGCAAAGTCCTTTAATAATTACATAAGTAACTGAAAATTCAAGTTTCTGATAATATATTTACAATAAATATTTAAAAATTAAAACTCACGAATAATCGCCTCTAATGCATCACTAATTTTTTGATGCTGTTTTTCGTCTAAATGCACACCATCCTCATTTGAAACACTCACAATCCTTGCCAAGTCATAAAATGAGCATTGTTTTATACTAGCAACATTTTCAAATGCTGCAGCTAATTGCACTACTTTTTGCTCTGCCCCTTTGTACACGCCTGCGTAACTTCCGACTTCTCGTACATGAGCGGGACTAAGTATTAAAATTTTTGGAGAGCCTGGCGCATTGCTTTGCTCATAAAAATTCAATATTGAATCTATTAATGCTGTTAACCCAGCGGCAATATCGTGCGCATTTAAACTAAACCGATTTTTCAGATCGTTAGTACCTAAATCTATAATAATTAAATCTATTTTAAGTTCATTTAAGTAAGACTGTAAATAAGTTACGCCCGATAACTCACCTGCAAACGGTGGGTTGTTTACTAAAGCACGGTTAGGCTGCCCAGCTTCTATTATTGTAAAATTAGCCCCTAACTTTACAGCAAGCTTCGCTGGCCAGCGCACTGTAGCACTAAATCGTTTTCCTGTTTGCGGATTTAAACCCCAAGTATTGGAATCCCCAAAGCATAATATGTTTTTTATCATTAAAAAGGGTTTAGCGTATAGCCCTGCTGTTGTAACTGCGCATGTGCTGTCATTGCCGATAACGACATTTTTACGCCTTTTATTAACTGCTCAGGAGCTACTTTATAGTGCGTGGCCGACTGCCCACATACATAAACCACCGTATTATTAACAAGTAATTGCTCAATTAAGCTTTGATTTTTGTTATCGACTTCAAAGCGGTTTTTATATGTATTATTATCAAGCACATCTACGCTTGCACTGCCATGTATTACGAGTGCCAGCTCTATATTTTCTGGTTTAATACCATGTGCTATATGCATATTAATAAACCGCGCTAAAGAATTCATACCATTATTTTGCTCACCTTTTTGCGCGCCTTTACCAACATCAAAGGCAATTTTAAAATGTGTGTTTTGCGTTATAGGTGCATGTGAGGGTACATTATAAAAAAAGCCAAAGTCTTTTATTGCGGGCTCTAAGTCATTCGCAAATACTGGCAGGCTTACAAACATTAGGCCAAGACCTAAAATAAAAGATTTCATTAATATTATTCCTTTTTATTTTTAATATTTTAATTAATAGTCATTTTTTGAACTACTTTAAGCTATCTACGAGTAATGTTTTACCCTAGTTGCCAATAATAGTAGCCGCCAAATAACGCACTGCAGTTAATAATTATGGTGAGCCAAAGTACGGCTATAAAAATACGCTTTTGTGATTTATGCCTAAACCATTGCTGAGCGATTAACGCCCCCGGCCAGCCACATAATAATGCTAAAAGGTGTAAAGTTCGCTCAGGCACTCTCACCACTGGCTGCTTTTTACTCATGGCCAAACGTTTGTCCCATTTATAAACTAAAATGGTAATTGTACTCATAACTACGTACACACTTGCGGCAATTGTGGGCCAATAGCTAAACAGCCCTCCTACGGTTAATACACACAAAAAACCAATCGAAAAAAGTAATAATGCTTTTTTAATCAAGTAACTCTCACCTATACTGTATCTAGGCCATACCCAGATTCACTTATACTAGGCAGTAATTATGTCATATTTAAAAACACTGATACTAACCTTTTGCATTGTATTTACAACCATTGTAAATGCACATCCAGCTGATTTAGCTAAAGAGCTCAGCGCATTTAAGCCATATTTAGGCACATGGCAGGCTAATTTTACAGTCCCTGAAGGCGCAAAGCCAAAGCAAGACATTAGTAAATGGCAGCGGGCTTTAAACGGTAAAGCTATTCGTACTATACATTCAATCAATGAAGGAGAGTATGGCGGCGAGTCGATGATATTTTACGATAGTAAAAAAGACTCATTAGTATTTTATTATTTCACTACGGCGGGGTTTTACACTAAAGGCACAATGAAGATACTTAGCCCTACTCAGTTTGTAGCCTATGAAGAAGTAACGGGAAATAAAGAAGGCATAACTAAAGTTAAGTCTACCAGCGAAATTAAAGGTGATGAATTTATTGTATCAACCTCGTACTTAAAAAAAGGCGAGTGGACTAAACCTGCAACCCGAACCTATACACGCAGTAACCAGCAGGTTAAGTTTCAATAAAGCGTTTATAACAACATTTAATTGAAAAAGGCAGCCAAGGCTGCCTTTTTCATAACTACTTAGAATTTATAAACTACTTTATGAATTTTTTAAATGGTTCATCAACTGGCGTATCTGCAAGGTGGTTAGTGTAGTTACTCATTACTTTTTGCGATAAGCCTACAATAATTTCAAGCAGTTGTTGCTTGCCATAACCCGCTGCAAAAAACTTTTCAATCTGCTCATCACTTATCACACCGCGGTCACGTGCCATTGCAAGTGTGGTTTCACGAAGTGCTTCAAGCTTAGGATCAGCAAGTGGTGTTTTATTTACTAGCGAATCAACAATACCTTGATCAACTTTCATTGACGCTACAATTGCACTGTGGGCTGGCACACAATAATGACAGTTATGTT
This sequence comes from Pseudoalteromonas sp. NZS127, assembly GCF_015864805.1. Lineage (NCBI taxonomy): Bacteria > Pseudomonadati > Pseudomonadota > Gammaproteobacteria > Alteromonadales > Pseudoalteromonadaceae > Pseudoalteromonas > Pseudoalteromonas sp. NZS127. The sequence continues at coordinate 36,581 of NZ_JADYWN010000028.1, forward strand.
CAACGTTAATTGATTGCCATACAACCGTTAATTCTTCAGCATTAAATGACGTGTTTTGAAACAGCTCATGCAGTACTTGATAACCTTTAAGTAAAGTAGGTGCTTCTGCCATTACTGCATGTAGGTTCGGTACCATACCAAACGCAGCTACTGAATCGGCCATAAGAGATTTTGATTCTTCAGGTGCATTTTCTGCTGTATATAAAGTAAATTCTGTCATGTTTAGCTCCAATAAATAATTAGTTAGTTAACTTCGAGACACATACCATTTTATTTTGAGCAGTTGTTCAAGTTAAAATTGAGCATGTGTTCAAATAATTGAGAAATGAGATGGCGAATAAGATTAAGTTTGAGCGTGAGACAGTTGTCCGCCTTGCAAGTCAGCTATTTTGGGAAAAGGGTTTTCATGCAACATCGACGCGTGATTTACAAGAAGCTATTAATATGCGACCTGGCAGTATCTACTCTGCTTTTGGCTCTAAGGAAGGGCTTTATATTGAGTCTTTACGAGACTACACAGTACAAATGGAGAGCCAGATTAAAGAGTGCCTATCCACATCAGATACTATTTTGGGTGGGCTGCGCGCTTTTGTTGAAAATGTAATAACAAAAAAAGAAAGTGCGCCTAGTGCTATTTGTATGCTGGTAAAGGCCAACTGTGAATTTGCAGATAAAGACAGCAATTTATTTCAACTAAGCTTAGATTTAATTGATAAATTTGAAAACTACCTTTCGGTTCTTTTTGAACAAGCAATAGCAAAAAATGAGTTAAGTAATAATATATCTGCGCAAGAGTATGCACGCTTTTTTGAAGTGCAGTTTACTGGTTTACGTGGTTATTTTAATCGCCCGGGTGTTGAGTCACTGGCTCAGCCAATGATAGATCAAATGTTTAAGATCATAAAAAGCTTATAAACGTCTCATTTTAGTTATTTGAACAAAAACGGCAGTAATTTAAATTACTGCCGTTTTTATTTTGTCTCAGTGCTAAATAACTATTACGTTTTTAACTTATTAAGTTCTGAGTCTTGTTGCGCAACTAATTTATTAAGTACTTCACTGCTGTCGCCTGCTTGTAAAGATAAATCAGATAGCTGCGAAGCCGCGTCTGATATCAGCGTTAAATTACGGTTTATTTCTTCGCTCACTAAGCTTTGCTCTTCGGCTGCGGTAGCAATATGCGTAATTTGATTAGTAATTTCGTCCACTTTAACTACCACGCTATGCAGTGCATCAAACGCTACTGAAGTTTCATCAACTGCACTTTGTGCCCGCACTACGCCTTTTTCGATAACCGTTGAGGCATTACCTACTTCAAGCAACAAGCTATCAATTAATCGACTAATATCATCGGTTGATGAGCGCGTTTTTGACGCCAGTGCACGCACTTCGTCTGCAACAACCGCAAAGCCTCGACCATGATCACCCGCTCGTGCAGCTTCAATTGCAGCATTTAGCGCAAGTAAATTGGTTTGCTCTGAAATAGTACGAATCACATCTAAAATTTGCGTTATATCGTTACTGCGCGACGCCACTTTTTGCACCGCTTGGTTAGCTTCTTTGATTTCCTCAGACATGGTTTTAACTTGGCTCATGGCTGATGACAAACTCGTTTCACTGCTTACCACTAAGTTATTAATTTCACCCGCTTGTTGCGCCGATTGTTCTGATGCGCGAGCAACTTCAAGCGCAGTTGCGCTCATTTCATTCATTGCGGTAACTACGCTTTCAATTTCGTGAAACTGCGCCTGTACATTATGTTTAGTATCAATAGCAATATGCTGGGCAATTTCACCTTGCTGCTTAGTTTGATCAGACACATCTTTTAGCTGTGCAATTAACACTCTAAGCTTAGTTAAAAATCGATTAAAGCCATCGGCTAATGCAATTAGCTCTGCATGCGACTCTACATGCAGCGTATGAGTTAAGTCGCCCTCTGAGCTGGCAAGGTTATCAACGCGTTGCTGAATTTGCTGCAGTGGAGCAACAATACTGCCAATAACTAGCTTCATAACAATAAAAGCAACAACTGCAATTGCTAAACCGGTTATTAAAATAATAACCCCTAGTGACTGCGCAGTTTGCTGCATGTTTTGCGAAAGAGCTTGCGGCCCTGCCAGTGCAAGCTCTGCTGGTACTTCTATAATTAACGACCACTGCCTATTAGCAAGCTTAATATTAATTGGGTAATTAACTAAATACTGATCGTTAGCTTTAAAAATACCACTGTGATCTTTTAGCTTTTCTAAATTATTAATCGTTACTGCGTTAACAGCTTCTTTAAAAGGACGCCCTAATTTAGATTTATAATGGCTGCTACCAACCACTACCCCCAAATCACTCAGCAAGGTTACTTTTGCTTTGCCATTATAAAGTTGCTTAGAAAGCTGCTCTGTCATGGTTTGAAATGTAGGTAGTGTTAAGTCAGCGCCAGTAATACCAATAAACTGCCCTGATTTTAAAATAGGCACTGTTAAAGACGTTAGCATAACCGAATCGCCAGAGGGAATTTCGTATAGGTAGGGTTCCATAATACACGGCTTAAGTGTGTCTTTAGCACATAAATACCAATGTGCCTCTCGAATACCAAACTCGTTAAGTGTTGTAATGTATTTATCTGCGGCGTTAGCTACTTTTTGCTGTTCAATAACACCGTTTTCGTCGCGGGTAATATATACTTCAAGTGTGCCAGCACCATCAACAGAATGTTTATAACCTTGCTGAAAGTAGGCGTCTTGGCCGTCAAAAGCGTTGGCTTCAAACTGTGAGTAAACCGATGATAAAAGAGTGTTTTTTTCAATAATAGCGTGGTTAATACTTACCACTGTATCTCGGTTTAAGCTATTTTGCTGGGCTGCGTCGCTAAGTAATGCTGCCAATGTATAGGGAATTCGGTAGGCTTCGTTAATAAACCCAGCTATTCTTTCACCGTAAACAGCCGCGTTTGCATTAAGTTTTTCTTCTACTTCAGCAACTATATATTCTTCAGACTTGGCCGCTAAATCTTTATTACTTAATGATAACTGCCACCATAAAATACTAGGGCGTGTTGATCTTTGTGGTATGAAAAACAAACAGCATGAAGATAAGGTATAATTGAATTCGCCAGAAAACTTTACACCGAACCTACATGCCAAGATTAATGTTAACAGACGGGACA
>NZ_JADYWN010000029.1:0-28822 GCF_015864805.1 Pseudoalteromonas sp. NZS127
GGTCAGTTGTTTGTAATGTCTCATTGTAAAATCTCTTGCCTGAGAAAAAGCAGTTAGCTTATGAGCAACTGACCACTTAATCTAGCCAAAACAAGTTATGCACTTACAATTTGAATCTAGGAGGTGTTTTTAAATCTATCCTTCAGTAGTTATAGACAATGTAACCTTTAATGATAGGTATTTGCTACCAACTAATTTAAAACAAAGGAGTAATTATAACTAAGCAAGTAAATTAGTTTATGTGAACCTGATTTAATAAAGCTTAAGCGCAATATAACTTTAACACTTTGCTTTAGTCGTTCATCGATATTAATTTATTTATCATATTAACTGTATACAATAACTCCAAGCTATTAAATTAAGTACATTTAAAAGGTACAAATATGAAAAAACAGCTCAGTTTATTGGCGCTTTTATGCAGCGCAACAGGTGCTTATGCAGATTCGGCACCAAAAAATATTATTTATATGATTGGCGATGGTATGGGCCCAGCTTATACAACTGCTTATCGCTACTTTAAAGACGATTCGAACACAAAAGCAATTGAAAGCACTGTATTCGATACTATTTTAACTGGCATGGCACACACCTACCCAGACGATCATACTTATGTTACCGACAGCGCAGCAAGCGCTACAGCGTTAAGCAGCGGCCATAAAAGCTATAACGGTGCTATTGGCGTAGATACCAATAAAAAGCCCGTTAAAACGATGTTAGAAATTGCAAAAGAGCGCGGTATGACCACGGCACTTGTCGCTACTTTGCAAATTAACCACGCCACACCGGCAAGCTTTGCAGCTCATAATGAATCTCGCGGTAACTACGATGAAATTGCTAATGATTACATTGACAATAAAATTGCGGGCAAGCTACCCGTTGATTTAATGCTAGGTGGAGGGACTAAATATTTTATTCGTGAGGACCGTAACTTAATTGAAGAATTTAAAGCCGCTGGTTATCAATACTCCGACGACATTAATAACCTAGGCCAAATTACGCAGCTCCCTGCCATTGGTTTATACGCCGAAAAAGGCCTTCCATACGCAATTGATGAGCACCCCAATCGCCTTGCACGATTAACCACTAAAACACTTGATTTATTAGATGGCCAAAACAAAGAAGGTTTTTTTGTGATGATTGAAGGCAGCCAAATTGATTGGTGTGGCCATGCTAACGATATAGCCTGTGCTATGGCAGAAATGGACGATTTTGCTAAATCGGTCGAAAAAGCAAAAGCATACGTTGATAAAAACCAAGACACGATTTTAATTGTTACCGCAGATCACTCAACAGGTGGTTTAACACTTGGTGCCCACGGACAATACAAGTGGGATACCGAAATAGTTAAAGGCGTTAAAGCCTCGGCTGGTAAATTAACCTCGCTATTAATGGATACCAGTGATTTAAAAACAGTTTGGTCGGCTAATACTAATATTGAGTTTAGTGCTGAGCACCAAATTAAACTTGAGCAAGCTAAAAAAATGGGTAAAAAGCCTTTAAATTTAGCCATTAAAAGTATTATTAACGATGCCAGCTTTACTGGCTGGACAACTGGTGGCCACACAGCAGTTGATGTACAAGTATTTGCCTATGGTAAAGGTAGCGAGCAATTTACGGGCTCACAAAACAATACTGACATTGCCGATAAGCTAATTGCATTTATAGAAAAATAACGTATTAGAAACAATGCACATATAACAAATAAAAAGCCCGATCATCTAATATGTTCGGGCTTTTTATTTTTAAATTTTATATTTGAGTAATTTAAGCGTAAATGTCTACACCAATTAAATCTTGCACTTCAGCACGTCGTTCTAAATTTGCAAATTCGGTATAAGTGGAAATAGCCTTGCTTACTTGTGCTGAGGGTTGGTCGTAAATAGTTTGATTATATTGTGTATTTGCGTCGTTCGCTTTAAAAAACTGATTGGCTAACTCTACGCCTTCACGACTGTTTTTAACATAATCGGTATTCGTTTTTGGCGCAGCAGTATGCTCTAACAAACCTTGTGGTTTATTAGTAACTACTTTAGCAGAGCTAACTCTACCCGGAATATCTCCGGTAAAAAAACCTGAACCAATAGGCAGCGTCATTACGCGTCTCCAATCTTAATCTATTTAAAATTATGATTTAAAAACAACCAATTTGCAAATACTCGTTATTTAATTTTCACTCTCGACCTGGAAGCTTTTTCCAAGTAACAGTATCGCGTACATATTTAGGCTGTGCATCGCTTGCTTTTACAACGTTACCTGCTAAAAAGCCTGCTTCTACAAATGCTAGCATGTAGCGTGCATCAGGCAGTGTGATCTCGCTATTTATAGCTACGTTATTAAAATCATTCAACGCATCAGGGTATGTTTTAAACCCTGTACCTACAGCAACCGATTGTGGTGCACTATTGGCTATATAATCTTGATTTAACAACTCAGGTTTAATTACGCATTCTTGATTAACTAATTGCATTAAGCCGTTTTGTGCTTGGTAATGCGCAAAGTAAATCTCTCCCATGCGGGCGTCAATACTGGGATAAACACTTTCATGGCCGTGTTGCTCAAACGCTTGTTGCGCCATAATAGCTAATGTAGATACCCCTACAAGTGGCAATTTAGTTGAATATGCTAAGCCTTGTGCAATAGCTACACTAATACGTACTCCCGTAAAACTACCTGGACCTTGACCAAAGCCAATTACGTCTAAGTCTTTTAATTTACAGTTTGCGCTGGTTAATAGCTGATCTATTAATGGCAGTATTTTTTGACTATGCTGCTGCGGGCATTCTTCAAAATGATGAAATGTTTGCCCCTTAAAATGTAAAACAATTGATAGCGCTTCGGTAGACGCATCAAGGGCAAGAATATTACTTTTGATCATTTTATTACTCTAATTAATTTGTTGTAAAAATTTATTGGCATCTTCTAAGCTTCGCGTGCGGCGCATTGGCGGTAAGCTCTTTAAAAATACTTGCCCGTACTGGCGTGTAACTAAGCGATTATCGCATATTACAAGTACGCCTTTGTCTTTACTGTCGCGTATTAACCGCCCTACTCCTTGCTTAAGCGCAATAACTGCTTGTGGTAATTGTATATGTGCAAAGGGGTCTTTTCCTTGCATTTGGCAGTCTTGCATTTTAGCTTGTAGTAAAGGGTCATCTGGTGCGGCAAATGGAAGCTTATCAATAATAACACAGCTTAGTGTACTGCCGCGTACATCAACCCCTTCCCAAAATGAAGCCGTCCCTAATAGCACTGCGTTACCATGACGGGTAAACTTTTCTAAAATAATACGTTTCGACATTTGTCCTTGCATATAAACTGGGTAGTCTATTTGCGTAGTAAGCCCTTCGGCTACTAAATGCATCATACGGTAACTTGTAAAAAGCACAAAACAGCGTCCTTTAGCCGACTTAATCAGTTCCAGCGTTAATTTTACAATTGCGTGGGGCATATTGTCTGCGTGCGACTCAGGTAAGTAACGCGGCAAACACAGCAGTGCTTGGTTTGGATAATCAAACGGGCTATCTACCATCATGCTTTGTTTGGGTGTTAGTCCAAGGCTGGCGTTAAAGTGGCTAAGCTGATTATCGACGGACAATGTAGCCGAGGTAAATACAAACCCTGCGCCTGTATCGGCCATCATTTTAGCAAATTTAACTGATACATTTAATGGCGTTATATTAATAGTTAAATAACGGCGGGTGGTTTCATACCAATAACTAAAACCTGTTTGTGTGGTATCGAATACCCGCTCCAACTGGCCTTTAAATGCCAGTGCACGTTCAAACGGGTGCTCTATTTTATCGCTTCTGTCTAAGCAAAGTTTTAATACCTGATAAACAAAGTCTAGGTCGCTAATAACCCGATGCAACGCGGCGCAAATTTGCTTATCGCTGAGCTTGGCGCGCCAATCACCACGGCTGCCATCAACACCAAACTGCAGGCGTAAATCGGCAACACTGGTTTCGAGTTTATTTAAGCTTTTACCTAGCTGCAGCATGTCAGGGATTTCGGCTCGATAAATGGCGCGTAAATCGTTTATTAAATCCACCAGCTTTTTAGTGCTAACGCTTTCGCCAAAGTAATCACTAGCAATTTCGCTTAATTGGTGTGCTTCGTCAAATATATAAGCATCTGCTGTGGGCATCAGCTCTGCAAAACCACTGTCTTTTACCGCCATATCAGCAAAAAATAAATGATGGTTAATTACCACTATATCGGCATCAGCCGCATTTAAGCGTGCTTTTCTTATATAACAAGCTTGAAAGTCGGGGCATTCTTTGCCTAAACAGTTGTCTGCGGTGGAGTTTACATAAGGTAATACTTTTGCATCGTCTTCTATACCAATACAGTCGGCTAAGTCGCCTGACTGTGTTTCGCTGGCAAACTTAGCCACCATAGCTAATTGGTGCATTACATCAGAATCGTCGGTAGGTACATGAGCCACATGCTGATTAAGTCGATAAGTACATAAGTAGTTTGCTCGGCCTTTTAATAATGCCGTTTTTTTAGAAGCACTTAACGCTTTTACGAGTTGAGGTAAGTCGCGATGATATAACTGCTCTTGCAGGGCTTTAGAGCCCGTAGATATGATGGTTTTACCTTTTGATTTAAGCGCGGGGGCTAAGTAGGCAAAGGTTTTTCCTGTGCCCGTACCGGCTTCAACTACTAGTTGTGAGCTGTTTTTTAACGCATCAGCAACGGCAACGGCCATATCTATTTGTGGCTGTCGTGGTGTATACCCATCTAAAGATAACGCCAAAGGCCCGGTTGCACTAAACAGCTGTTTGATAATACCAATCACTTTACAATAAATAATAGCGCGATTTTACGTAAGCTAACCACCAAGGGCAAGTAATTACAAAGTAGTTTTACTTTTATGACGCTATTTATAAAATAAAATCTTCATTTTAATTATTCATCCTAAATTACCAAGACACGTTATTACTAACTTAGCTTTAAAGTTATGACAACACTATTAACAATGGCTCATTTACTATTAACCAGTTGCGATAGTAAAGTTAAATTAAACGCCTAATTCGCCTATAAATATTGTGACACTATAATATGACAGGAGTACCATAGCAGCCTTGAAACTCGCTTTTTGTGTGTCGCTTATAATTAATTAAGGTTAATCGATGAATGCTTGGTACCTCATTTGCTTTCTTTCTGCACTTGCTATTTTTATTGCATTTGCAAATCAATATATTCTTAAAATGCAAACCACTATTGCCATTACCACAGGCTCGGTTGTCATTTCATTATTGTTGATCATTGCCGTTAAGCTTTTGGGCGATCAAAACGCGTTAGCTATGACCCAAATTGTCTCGAGTATTAACTTTAATGAGTTACTTCTTAAAGGCATGCTAGGCTTTTTGTTGTTTGCCGGCGCACTGGAAATTAACCTGCAAGCTCTTAAAAAACAACGCTGGGAAATAACCGTTTTAGTCTTGTTTTCTACCTTGGTTTCTACTTTTATAGTTGGCTATTTAAGTTTTTACTTATTTGCTGCCTTTGGCTGGCCAGTGCCTTTTATATACTGTTTATTATTTGGTGCATTAATTAGCCCCACCGACCCAATTGCAGTACTGGCTATCATTAAGCAAATGCGTGCACCTGAGGGTATTTCGGTACAAGTTGAGGGCGAATCGCTTTTTAACGATGGGATTGGTTTAGTTATATTTACCACTATTTTTTCAGTAGCCTTTTATGGTACCGATGCAAACTTTAAAGATATAGCCGAGCTGTTTTTTGTTGATGCCCTTGGTGGTATAGCGTTTGGCTTGGCTATTGCACTGGTTGGCCACTTTTTAATTATTAATAGTCGCGACGTAAATATTCGCTTACTGATCACCCTTACTATCCCAAGCGCAGGATTTGCAGCGGCTAATTTATGGGAAATATCGGGCGCGCTTGCTATGGTAACCAGCGGTATTTTGTTAGGTAATATTACTCGCTCTAAAGCCACTGAACGCACCGGGCCCGATGATACCCGTTATGTAAAAGACTTTTGGCATGCCACTGACAGCTTTTTAAATGCGCTACTGTTTTTAATTATTGGCATGCTCATAGTGACCATGCCCATTACGCTAAGTGAAATTGGCGTAGGCTTGCTGATGATACCTGCTGTGCTTATAGCCCGTTTTATTAGTGTAGGTGTCCCTTTTGTATTGTTTAAACAATTTAGAAGTTACGACAAGCATAGCGTTAAAATATTAACCTGGGGCGGATTAAGAGGTGGCTTAGCATTAGCCATGGCAGCGGCCATACCCCGTGAAGAAGTTTTTATTGGCGGCTCTGATTTACATAACCTAATTGTAATTGTGACCTATGTAGTGGTGATTTTTTCAATTATTATTCAAGGTTTAACTATTTCACCACTTATTCACAGCAGTATTGCATCTGCAGAGCAAACTAAAAAAACGGCTAATTAAGCTATTACTTTGCTGCGGTTAACTGGTTATATACATGATCAAATAGCGCCTACTTTGGGGCGTATTTGATCTGTTTTGTAGCTGCGCTTAATAACGCAGCTTAACAACTTATGCCCATGTATCTAGGTGCGGCGTACCGTCTTCATCTTTTTTAATACCCGAGTTATCGGTGTTTTCGTTGATAAGTGAAAGCTTTTGTTTTTTTTCTAACTCACGTTTTTTACGTTCGTCTAATGCGACTTTGTCAGTACTCGCACCTTGTTTTACGCCCGCAATATAAAAAGCCCCTTTAGGCTCGAGCGCTAAACGCGTAATTGGCCCTAAGTAGGGGATCATAATATCCATACATCCTCCTTCAATACCAAAATCAATTTATGGTATGAGCTTTTAAAGCTTAAGTTAATATACATTAATCCTAGTTTATATCGGCGGTTATAACATATTCTTTAATTATGCAAAAAAAGGCTTGCCATATTATGCTGCTTTATGTTTTTATAATACGCACAAATCGAGATACATAACAACACACGTTAACTATATAAACGTTTGTTAAATAGGACAATAAAATGCGCTTAAACCTGACATCAGTACATCACCACCATTCATCGGAATAACCTGTCAGGTCTTTCGCTGAGAGGTTATTCCTAAAAGGAACCTCTGGCGAGTCATACAAATTGATTCATTTTCGCCCTGAGGTTCCGCCTCGGGGTTTTTAGTTTTTAAATTAAAGGAAAATGAATAATGAACAACAGTAATCGTCTACGTATCGCCATCCAAAAGGGCGGCCGCCTTTCAAAAGATTGCCAAGAGCTACTTAAACAGCTAGGTATCAAACTTAACCTTCGTGAACAACGCTTAATTGCACACTCAACTAATATGCCAATTGATGTATTACGTGTGCGCGATGACGACATTCCAGGCTTAGTAATGGAAGGCGTATGTGATTTAGGTATAGTGGGTGAAAACGTACTAGTAGAAGTGCAAGCTGAGCGTTTACGCCAAGGCATCCCAAGCGAAGTAACTAAACTGTCTAAACTAGACTTTGGTTACTGCCGCCTAGCACTAGCGTGGCCACAAGAGCTTGGTAAGCAAGACAAGAGCTGGTTTGAAGGCAAGCGCATTGCTACCACCTACCCTGAAATTTTAAAACAGTACTTAAAACGCGAAGGCATTAACGCCAGCACGGTTATGCTTACCGGCTCGGTTGAAGTAGCGCCACGTGCAGGCCTTGCTGATGCAATTTGTGATTTGGTTTCTACTGGCGCAACGCTTGAAGCGAATGGATTAATGCAAGGCGATACTATTTTAGAATCAAACGCTTGTTTAATTCAAAATAAAGACCTACAAGATACCGATAAATTAGCACTTATTAATAAGCTTATGCCGCGCCTACGTGGTGTTAGACAAGCTAAAGAAAGCAAATACATTATGCTACACGCGCCAAAAAATAAGCTTGAAGAAATTTGCGAAATTTTGCCTGGCTCTGGTCAACCTACCCTACTTGCCCTTGCCGGTAGTGATGATTATGTAGCACTGCACATGGTAAGCAGCGAAACTTTATTTTGGGAAACCATGGAGCAGCTAAAAGCCTTAGGTGCTAACTCAATTTTAGTTATGCCTATTGAAAAAATGATGGAGTAAGTAACATGCTTCGTTGGAATGAGGAATCTTCACAAGCACAAGCAGCGGCGCTAACACGCCCTGCGGTTTCGGCCAGCGCTAAGGTTGAAGCTATATGTAAAACTATTTTAGCTAAAGTAAAAGAGCAAGGCGACGACGCTTTGCTGGACATGGCTAAAGAGTTTGATAATAGAGCGAATCCACGTTTACGTGTGCCGCTTGATGAAATAAACGCATCTGAGCAGGCGCTCAGTGCAGAGCTTAAGTATGCCATTGATACCGCTTATGCAAATGTAAAATGTTTTCATGAAGCGCAATTACCTAAAGATATTAAATTATCGACCCAACCGGGCGTTGTGTGTGAACTGAAATATCAAGCCATCGAAGCTGTTGGTATATATGTACCCGGTGGCAGTGCACCGCTGCCATCATCGGTTATTATGCAAGGTGTATTAGCCCAATTAAGCGGTGCAAAAACCGTTGTACTTGCTACCCCCGTACAAGGCGATAAAGCCATTAACCCCGCTATTTTATACGCAGCAAAATTATGCGGCATTACCACGCTAATAGAAAGTGGTGGCGCAGGCGCAATTGCAGCAATGGCTTATGGCACAGAGTCAGTGCCTAAAGTGAATAAAATTTTTGGCCCAGGTAATAGCTTTGTCACTATGGCTAAGCAACTTGTGGCGCAAACTGTACCTGGCATGGCCATTGATATGCCTGCAGGCCCATCTGAAGTATTAGTTATTGCAGATGAACGTGCAAACCCAGAATTTATAGCCGCCGATTTACTCTCACAAGCAGAGCACGGTGCTGACTCGCAAGTTATTTTATTATGTAACAGCGAAAGTATTATAGAGCAAACTCAGCAGGCGCTTACTCGCCAACTTGCTAAATTAAGCCGCAAAGAAACCGCCGAGCAAGCCTTGGCTAACTCGTCACTTATTTTAGTTGACTCAATCGCACAAGCGTTTGACGTATCAGCGCAGTACGGCCCTGAGCACTTAATTTTGCAACTAGCAGACTCCACACCCTACCTAAATAAAGTTAAAAATGCGGGCTCAGTATTTGTGGGCGATTATACACCTGAATCGGCAGGCGATTATGCATCAGGTACTAATCACGTATTGCCAACCTATGGTTATAGCGCAAGCTATTCTAGCTTGAACTTACTTGATTTTTTTCGCACCTACACAGTGCAAACAATTACTAAAAGTGGTTTAACCCAGCTGTCAAAAGCTATTTTACCCCTTGCAAATGCCGAGGGCCTTGATGCTCACGCAAATGCGGTTTCAATTCGCTTAGAGGCAATTAAAAATGAGCAATGAGAGCACGCAAGCTAATAACTTATTACCAGCAAATATTGCAGCGCTTGCTGCTTACAGCTCAGCTAAAAGTGAAAAGTTAAGCGGCACAACTTGGTTAAATGCCAACGAAAGTCCGTATGCTAAAACCATCCAGCTGAGTGCTGAAGATTTAAACCGCTATCCAGATCCACAACCACAACTGGTTATTGATCGCTACGCGGCGTATGCAGAGCTTGAAAGCGAAAACGTGCTAATGACCCGTGGTGCCGACGAAGGCATAGAGCTTTTAGTGCGAACATACTGCGAAAGCGCAAAAGACAGCATTGCGCTATTTTTGCCAACTTACGGCATGTATAAAGTCACTGCCGATACACACAATGTCGCCATTAACGCACTAACACAAGCGCTATTATTAAATGGCAGGGTTGATGAAATAGTAGATGCGGTTGGCAGCTCAAAATTGGTATTTATTTGTAACCCAAATAACCCCACAGGCAGCTTAACCCCACTTGATAAAGTGACAGCAATTGCAACAGCACTTACAGATAAAGCATTGGTTATTGTTGATGAAGCCTATATAGAATTTTGCCCAGAGCAAAGCGCTACAAAATTAATAAACCAATTTAGTAATGTAGTGGTGCTACGTACCCTTTCAAAAGCATTTGCACTGGCAGGCCTTAGAACCGGTTTTACGCTTGCACAAGCAGCAACTCTTGCGCCAATTCGTAAAGTAATAGCGCCGTATCCGGTATCTGGCGTAGTAGCAAGTATTGCAGCGCAAGCAATTGCTCCCGATGCAATTACCTCAATGCGCCGCCAAGTGATTATTTTAAACGCTTTAAAAGCTAAACTTGTACAGTGGCTAAGTGAATCGCCTGCTGTATTAAAAATTCTCACTGGTGAAGGTAACTTTGTTACTTTAAAGTTAGCCGATAAAAACTATTTTAAAATCGCACTTGAGCAAGGTTTGGTTATGCGCGCTTTTACCTTATATGGTGAAAGCGACTGGCTACGCATTTCAATTGGTAGCGAACAAGAACTTAAACAAGTAAAAATTTGGCTTGATGGCCTAGCATTGCCAACAGCCTCAGCAATTTCAGCACAACAGGAAGTATCATGAGTAACCCCTATTTATTTATTGACCGCGACGGCACCATAATTGAAGAGCCAATTACCGATAAACAGGTAGACAGCCTTGAAAAGCTGGCGTTTTTACCCGGTGTAATGCCCGCATTATTACAATTACAAGCAGCAGGCTATCGCTTAGTAATGGTATCTAACCAAGATGGTTTAGGCACCGACAGCTTTCCTACACAGGATTTTGATCTAGCCCAAGACAAAATGATGGACATACTACAAAGCCAAGGCATTAACTTTGACGAGGTATTAATTTGCCCACACTTTGACGAGCAAAACTGCGATTGCCGTAAACCTAAAACAGGTTTACTTACCGAGCTAATGCGCTCAGGCAAAGTAGATTTAGCGCGCTCTTTTGTAATTGGCGACCGTGAAACTGATATAGGCCTGGCGCAAAATTTATGTTGCGAAGGTATTTTGTACGATGGCGATTGGAGTGCAATAGTTACTAAACTAACTACCGCAAACCGCGAGGGCCGCGTTACACGTAATACCAAAGAAACTCAAATAGATGTAGCAATAAACTTAGATCAAACTAAAAACGGCAGTATAGATACCGGCCTTGGCTTTTTTGATCATATGCTTGATCAAATTCGCACCCACGCGAATATTGGTTTAAACATTAAAGCCAAAGGCGATTTGCACATAGACGAGCACCACCTTGTTGAAGACATAGGTATTGCTCTAGGTGTTGCACTTAAACAAGCCTTAGGCACTAAATCGCAAATTGCTCGCTATGGTTTTGCCCTGCCAATGGATGAATGTAAAGCCGAAGCACAAATTGATTTATCGGGGCGTGCTTCGTTTGTACTTAACGCTAATTTTAGCCGCGAAAAAGCAGGCGATTTAGATGTACAAATGGTTGAGCATTTTTTCAAAAGCTTAAGCGATAACGCCGCAATTAGCCTAATTTTATCGGTAAGCGACGGTAACTGCCATCATCAAGTAGAGGGTTTATTTAAAGCTTTTTCTCGCGCACTGCGCATGGCAATAGCGCAAGATATTAGCCAGCAAACTGCTAGCTCTAAAGGGTGTTTATGATTGCGATAATAAATACCGGATGCGCTAATATAAACTCAGTGCGTTTTGCCTTTGAACGTTTAGGACAAACGCCAACTGTAATTACCTCTCCAGAGCAGTTAGCGGGTTTTGAGCGCGCTATATTACCCGGTGTTGGCCATGCTTCGGTTGCCATGAAACGCTTAGTAGATAACGGTTGGCAACACGCTATAAACGAATACCAGCGCCCGCTAATGGGTATTTGCTTAGGTATGCAGTTACTGTGCGAAAGCACCGAAGAAGGTAACGTGCAGTGCTTAGGTAAAATACCTGGGCATGTAACAGCGCTTGATGTAGGTCAACTTACGTCACCGCATATGGGCTGGAACAATTTAACCATAAATAAAGAGCATGCCTTAACAAAAGGACTAACACCCGACGAGCAAGTGTACTTTGTACACAGCTTTGCGCACACGGTAAACAACGCCACATTAGTAAGCGGCGAGTATGGACAACATTTTTCGGCCATAGTGGCCAAAGATAACTATGCCGGCATGCAGTTTCACCCAGAGCGCAGCGCTAAAATAGGCGCGCGTTTATTACAAAATTTTGTTGATTGGCAGTTGTAGACTGCCCCTCATCTATTAATAAAGAGACACACTGTGATTATTCCAGCATTAGACGTATTACAAAATCAAATTGTGCGCTTATACCAAGGCAAATACGAGACTGTACAGTTTTACCCATTCGAGTTAGGCGCGCGTTTAAAAGAATACGCCGACAGCGGCGCAGGTAAACTTCACTTAGTTGATTTAGAAGGTGCCCGCGATCCAAGTAAAAAACAGTGGCAACACATTCAAGCGGCTACAAAAGCACTTAATGTGCCGTATCAAGTTGGCGGTGGCATTCGCTGTGAGCAAGATGTAAGTGATTGGCTAAAAGCCGGCGCAAACCAAGTGGTTATTGGCTCAATGGCGGTTGAAAAACGCGAACAAGTTAAAGCCTGGATTGAGCAGTTTGGCGCAGAGCACTTTGTTATTGCCCTTGATGTAAATAAAACAGCCACTGGCTGGGCTCCGGCAACCCATGGTTGGCTAACTGAATCTGAGTTTGGTTTACTTGAGCTAGTAGATTTTTATGCTAACTTAGGTGTTATCGATTTTTTATGTACGGACATCAGCAAGGATGGCACCATGACCGGCCCATCGTTCGCGCTGTACGAGGATTTAATTAAGCATAACTCAACTATTAAAGTACAAGCATCTGGTGGCGTAAGCTCACTTGATGACATTAAAAAGCTCAAAGAGTTGGGTATTGGCGGTATTATTTTAGGTAAATCACTGCTCGATGGCGCCTTTAGTGTGGAAGAAGCACTAGCAGTAACACGCTAAGAATCTAATATATATACAAAAAAGCACAGTACCTATACTGTGCTTTTATTCATTAACTTAATTATTAAGCAACACCTCAAGTAAAACCCTTAACCTAGCCTCATACAGTACTTAAAGTAGCCCTAGCAATATAGTAAGCTCTTTCAAACTCGCAATTTTGCAACATAATATACTTACCTGTATCACTGAGTTACACAATCACACAAACAAAAACATTAACGCACAGATATATTAACGCATTGAATTTACAATGATATTCTTAATAATATGCGCTAAAGTATACTCTTTGTATAACAAATATTAAGTTAACATTATAATAACAATTATAATTGCAGTATTTGGCTTTATAGCGTTTACTTCTAATAACAGCATAACAATACAGAATTACACTCAATCGATTTGGTATAATTATTCATAAGTCGTTGGGAAAGTTAATAAAAGCAATGGTGATACTCCTTATAAGTAATAAGGTTATCAAGCTTATTAATAGTTACACAGTTTGTTGTAGGTTTACCGGTTTATATAGTTTAAGCGTACCTGATTTTTATAAAAGGCATAAAATATGAATATAAAACACGTAGTAAAAAATCGATATACGCTATGCATTGCATTAGCAGTACTACTGTCGGGCTGCTCTGAGCCTGAGGTAGATACAAAAATTGAAAAGGCCCCAAAGCCTGTTAAATTAATTACCATTAAAGATACTGCGCAATCAAACATTCTTACTTATCCTGCTACTGTCGATGCGATAAAAAGCGCAAAGTTGGCATTTCAAGTTGGCGGTAAAATAGACAAACTCAATGTTATTGCAGCGCAATCCGTATTAAAAGGTGACGAACTGGCATCGTTAGAAAAGCGTAACTTTATTAACGAAGTAAACTCTACAAAAATACAGTATGAAACAGCTAATAATGACTTTAATCGCGGAATTAAGCTCTCTAAAGATGGCGTAATTTCGGCTAGAGATATAGAGCAGCTAAAATCAAAAAAAGAAGTTGCTCAATCTCGCTATGACTCAGCAAAAAAAGCACTGACAGACAGTACTTTAGTTGCCCCTTATGATGCAATTGTAGCCGCTGTACCAGTAGAGGCGCTTGAGAATGTAAATGCAGGCCAGCATATAGTTACTTTATTTGGTAAAGGCGAAATGGAAGTGGTTGTTAATATTCCATCTTCTATTGTTGCCACCGTTGACTCGCGTACAGGCAGCCGTGCCTTTGTACTTTTAGAATCAGCTGCTAATACTCCTATTCCTGCTACATTTCGTCGCGCTAATTTAGAAGCTGATACGTCTAGCCAAACTTATGAAGTTAGGTTTTCATTTGCTGTACCGCAAAACCTAAATATTTTACCCGGCATGAATGCCAGTTTACGTATCGAATTTGATAATAAGTCGACTACAAATGAAATTACTCTGCCTACATTTGCTATTTTTGAAGAAAATGGCCAGCACTATGTATGGACAGTAAGTGAATCTATGATCGTGAGTAAAACGGTTGTCACCTTAGTAAACGGTATTGGTGAAGAACTAGTTGTTACCAGTGGTATAAAAGCCGGCGATGTAATTGTTGGTGCCGGTGCAAATTATGTAACCGATGGTATGAAAGTACGCGCTTGGACTAAGTCATAGGAGCTTGAGTAATGGATTTAGCAAAGTGGACTATTAATAACAAACTAATTAGTACCATAATTATTATACTGACGTTAGGCTTTGGCTTCTCTTCATATAAAAACATGGCACGATTTGAAGACCCTGAATTTATAATTCGTACCGCACAAGTGTTTGTTCCTTACTCTGGTGCGAGCCCTTTAGAGGTAGCCCGAGAAGTAACTGAGCCTTTAGAACGTGCTATTCAAGAATTGCAGGAAATTGATACCATATCGTCTACCTCTTCATCGGGTATGTCTGAGATAAAAGTTGAGATTAAATCGGAGTTTTCGCCGACAAAGTCTGAGCTACAGATTATATGGACCAAACTAAGAAATAAAATTAATGATGCTCGCCCTTCCCTTCCACCAGGTACAGGTACGCCACAAATATTTGACGATTTTGGTGATGTATATGGTTTAAGCTATTTAATTACAGCCGAGGGTTACTCTCCTGATGAGCTGCATGCCTACGCTAAAAACTTACAAAGTGATATTTTACAGGTTAAAGGCGTTGCTAAAGTAGCTATGACCGGTGTTCAGCAAGAAGGTATTTTTGTTGAAATAGCCCGTGAAGATTTGGCCACTTTAGGTAGCTCAATCAGTAATATTTATTCAATTTTAGATAAGCAAAATACAGTAATAAGTGCCGGTAATACGCAAATTGGTGATCAACGTATTTTTATAGATCCCACCGGCTCTATTAATTCTATTGAAACAATACAAAACCTATTAGTGAGCGCCACCAATGACGGTAAAGCTATATATTTAAAAGATATTGCTAATGTATATCGTGGTTTTCAAAGCCCAGCAACTAAACTTGTACGTTACAACGGGCAACCGGCAATTTCTTTAGGGGTTGCCAGTGTGCTTGGTACTAACGTTGTTAAAGTGTTTGAGCGCGTAGATGAGCGCGTTAAACAAGCTGAAAACGTGAGACCCATTGGTATAACAGTGCATGAATATTATCATCAAGGTAAGGTTGTTCAGGCATCGGTAGATAACTTTGTAGTAAATGTAATTGTGGCATTAATTATTGTTGTTGTTACTTTACTTGTGTTTATGGGGCTGCGCTCTGGGCTTGTTATTGGCGCAGTATTACTACTGACTATTTTTGCCACACTAGCAACCATGGATTTTAGCGGCATACCCATGCACCGAATTTCACTTGGGGCATTAATTATTGCTTTAGGGATGATGGTTGATAATGCCATTGTTGTCACCGAGGGAATACTGGTTGGTACTAAACAAGGGCGCAAAAAGCTAGAAATAGCATCTGAAGTTGTAAAGCAAACAAGGTGGCCCTTATTAGGCGGCACTTTGGTAGGTATTGTGGCCTTTGCACCTATAGGTTTAGCACCGGGTGATACTGCCGAATTTACTGGGCATTTATTTTGGGTTATTTTAATTTCTTTACTTTACAGTTGGTTATTTGCAATTACCCTAACGCCACTATTTTGTTTTTGCTTGTTTAAAGAACAAGATAAAGACACCTCTACAACAGCTAAGCCTAATATGATTATGGCGGCTTATCAATCCATTGTTGTTAGCTCGCTTAATCATCGCTGGTTAACAGTTGCTGTAGTGATATTTACTTTTAGTGCATCAATGTGGGGATTTCAGTTTGTAAAATCTGGGTTTTTCCCAGCCTCTACAACACCACAAATGGTAGTAGATTTTTGGTTACCGCAAGGAACTGATATCGAAAAAACCAAAAAAGATATGATCAAGCTTGAATCCTTTATTCAACAACAAGAGAGTATTGAGGGCGTACAAACCTTAATTGGTGGTGGCGGTTTACGATTTATGCTTATTTATGGAGCAGAATCACCAAACAGTTCTTACGGCCAAATATTAGCTAAAGTAGATGACTATAAAGTGCTTGATACTATGATCCCTAAAGTACAAGCGTATATAGATGACACCTTCCCAGAAGCGCAAGGCAAAGTATGGCGCTTTGTAATGGGACCCGGAGGTGGTTCTAAAATTGAGGCAACATTTAAAGGGCCAGAACCCGCAGTAATTCGTGAGTTAGCCGATAAAGCGAAAGCAATCATGATTGATGACGGCGGTGCACTCTCAATTAAAGATACTTGGCGCCAGCAAGTTAGGGTTATTGAACCGCAATACTCGCCAATTAATGCCCAGCGTGCAGGTGTAACACGCAAAGCAATTGCTGAAGCGTTACAACAAAACTTTTCTGGTAAAACGGTTGGCCAATATAGAGAAGGTGAAGAGTTAATTCCTATTATTGTTAGAGCTCCCCTAAAAGAGCGCTCGAATGTTAATGATATAGGCAACATTCAAATTCCTAGCCAAATCACAGGTAAAACAATCCCATTAGAGCAAGTTACTAATGGATTTAAAACCGTATGGCGTGATGGTATTTTAAAGCGCGAAGATAGAATGTGGACAATTAAGGCTCAAGCCGATCCACTTCCTGGGCAGCTTGCATCTGAATTATTTAATCGAGTAAGGCCACAAATAGAAGCGATTGACTTACCTGCCGGTTACACATTGGAATGGGATGGTGAGTATGGGCAATCAAAAGAGTCAAATGAAATGCTTGCATCAACACTACCACTTGGCCTTTTAGCTATGGTGCTAATTGTAGTGGTGTTATTCAATGCTTTAAAACAACCTATTATTATTTGGCTTGTGGTACCGCTGGCTCTTATAGGCGTGGTATTTGGCTTAGTAACAACACAAACTCCACTTGAGTTTATGGGGATATTAGGATTGCTCTCTTTATCTGGTCTACTCATTAAAAATGCCATTGTATTGGTTGATCAAATGGATATGGAAATTAAGCAAGGTAAACCACGTTATGATGCCATTGTCGATTCGGCTAATAGCCGAGTAAGACCAGTAATGATGGGAACACTAACAACAGTACTTGGGGTAATACCGCTTTATTTTGATGCGTTTTTCCAATCAATGGCGGTTGTATTAGTATTTGGCCTACTCTTTGCTACATTACTAACCTTAATTGTTATACCTGTGCTTTACGCTATTTTTATGGGCGTTAAAAAAGATGAACGCACACCAGTTAATGCCTAAGGTAATAAACTAAATATTGCAAAGTAAATAAAATATACGGCCAGCTAATGTAAAATATTATCTGGCCGCATGCTTTTTTATACCCAACCCACAACATAAAATATCGCTCTATGCTGTTGATAAATAACTAGCTTCATAACTTTAATAAAGTGCCCATCGGCGTACTTGTTAACACTGTTGGCGGCGATGGTACAGGTAAATAAAACCCTTACGACATTAAAGTAGCCAATTTAAACGCGTATTTGATATGAATGTGTTTACCATGTGCCGACTTTGTCAATTAGTGGCTCCTCACATGAAAAATAGCGATTATGGCAGCATAATTAATATCTCTTCTATGGCGAGCGTTAACAACAGCCCCGCTATTAGCGCCATGGCCCACGCGCTGTAAGTACTGATGCACTTAAAAAGTGCTTACCTCTGAAGTATTAAAATAATGTTACTTCATACTTAAATTATCAATACGTTAAAGCTAACACCATAGTTAATCCAACAAACTCATTTTATATCGCAACTTACTTAACATAACCAACTTGCTTAACTCTATTTCCCCGTTATAAAACCTCTAAAAACCCTCATACTAACGGTACTAAAATAACCCAAAGTAATATTTTTCAGTTAAGCATTTAATGGTCAACACTATATTTGTATACTATACTTAAGTTATTCATAAATAGGCCCTTAGAGCTTATAATCAAGGTGAGGGACCGCATTGACTAATCATTTAACGCTACATTTTGTAACGCCAGAAATGCTCAAAGCAGCGGTGATCACAGCCAAATATGACCCCATACTTGTTTTAGCATCTGTATTTACAGCGGTATTTGCATCTTATATTTCATTTTTACTTTCTGCTCGTATTAAAGGCGCGCAACTTAAAAATGAAAAGCTTTTTTGGACCTTACTGTCATCTTGCTTTTTAGGTGCAGGTATTTGGGCAATGCATTTTGTTGGCATGTTAGCCTACCAACTCCCTATTCCTGTAAGATACAATATACCTATAACACTAGTTTCAATTTTACCCAGTATATTTGCTAGTTATTTTGTTATATCCCCTAATTTAGAGCGTTTTAAACACTTATGGTTTAGAAGTGTACTTATGGGCTTAGGTATTGGCAGTATGCATTACGTAGGTATGATAGCCATGATAATGCCAGCGCATATGGCTTATGAGCCCACTTTGTTTACGTTCTCTGTATTTATTGCCATAGCACTTTCGGGCTTAGCTTTAAAAATAAATGAATTACGCCAAACAACGCAAAATAAACAAAAGCGGGTTAACTTCTTAGCAGCGCTGGTAATGGGCAGTGCTATTTCGGGTATGCATTATATTGGTATGCTCTCTATGTATGTATTTGAATCTAGCCATACAACCTACCTTGCAAATGACAACAGTGCACAACTTGCCCAAGTGATTATATTTGTAGTGCTAGTATTGAGCTTATTTTTAGTAGGCAGTATGGAATTACGCGCCAGAAGCTTGTTATCGGCAAAATTAAAAGCAGTACTAAATACAGTACAAGACGTAGTGATATGTTTCGATCGCCAAGGCATTATCGAATTTGCTAACCCTCCAACCACTAAAGTATTTGGTTTTGATCAACAAGCGTTAATTGGCAAAAACATTGCTATATTGCTGCCAAAAAAGCATGCAAAATTTTATCATTCATTTAATGAAGATCAATCCAACTTTGGAAAAAGCCAATTGTTACAGGGATGCAAAAATTGTGGGCAAGAGTTTCCTATAACAATCGCAATCAACCCTATAAGTGAGCTAACTAACGCCCCTTTAGTAGCTACTATTAAAGATTTAACCGATATTCAAAATCAAGAAGCCTTTACACAAACTATATTTGATACCCTACCTAACATTTTGTTTATTAAAGAAGCTAAGCATCTAAGTTATAGCCATGTAAATAAATCAGCTGAAAAATTACTTGGCAAATCACAAGAACAACTTATAGGATTAAATGACTTTGATATATTCCCAGCAGAGCAAGCAAAATTTTTTGCAAAAGCAGATCGCACAGTATTGAACTCAAACAATTCGATAACAATTAACGAAGAGCCAGTTACCATAAATGGAACAACTCGCTATTTACGTACTCACAAAGTGATTATAAAAGATAATATGGGTAAGGCTAAATTTTTACTTGGTATTGCTGAAGATATTACTGAGCTCAGAGAAGCTAGGATTGAGCTAGATAACTTGCATCATCGAATAGCATTAGCAGCAGATGCGGCTAATATTGGCATATGGGAGTGGAATTTTAAAACCGATGTGCTTATTTGGGATGACTGGATGCACACACTTTATGGCATTAAAAAGGGTACTTTTTCTTGTAACTATGCTCAGTGGTCAAAAACAATTCATCCCGATGATTATGATGATGTTACCAATAGGCTGGCCAAAGCAATAGCAACCAATGAAAAGTTTCATGCTGAGTTTAAAATTATACTGCCCTGTGGAGCAACACGATATATAAACGCCGATGGCCGAGTATATGGTGATAGCATAGTCGGTATTAATTTTGATATTTCAAAGCGCATTATCGCTGAAAAAGAAGTACTAAAACTAGCTCAAACCGATTATTTAACCGGGCTTGCAAACCGTAACACCCTGACAAAGTTTGCTGAATGTGAGTTTGGAAAAGCTAAACAAGCAAACAGTAAAGTGGCATGCTTATATTTTGACTTAGATAAGCTTAAGCCAATAAACGATACTCACGGCCATATAGTTGGCGACTGTGTATTAACCGTAATAGCCGACCGCTTAAAAGATATAACCCGTAAAACTGACTGTATCGCCCGTATTGGCGGGGATGAATTCGTTGTTATAAGCACCAACATTGAAAGCCTAAACCAAATAGAAAAACAAATAACCAGATACTTAAGTGCGATTGAGTTACCTATTGTTTTGCAGCACAACGAACTCTTAGTTACTGTAAGCATTGGCTATGCTATATATCCCGACGAAGCAGCAGACTTAGATGAGTTACTTAACAAAGCGGATAAAAGAATGTATGAACATAAAAGTAAAAAGCATGATCATGCTAATAACAGCCAACCACAAGTCAATTTAAGTTGAGCATTTAATTTTAACAATACATAACTTAAATGAACTGAACTGAACTGAAAAACTCAAATATTCCTACAGCTTCACTATGTATATCCTAAAAAGCGCTAAGTTAGCGGCTGCTTAGAGCCCATTTGTTATAATTTAACACATTAATACAGCATGGAATTAGCATCCGTAAGTTCTCACTTTTTATTATTTATACAACCCTCTAAATAGCTTTAAAAGTAATTAACTATAAGATATTTCGCCTATAAATAACGCTTAGATATATATATACTGTAGGTAATTATTAATATGACTTTTTGCTGACAATAATGTTTTTAGTGTTGTTGTTATTAATGCAAAATATTAACGAAAAGAATAGTAGCTATGACTTTCAAAAATAAACACACTACCTGCGAGACTTTCCCATGTTATCAAAACGCATAATTCCATGTCTCGACGTTAAAGACGGCCAAGTAGTCAAAGGCGTAAAATTTAAAGGCCATGAAGTAGTTGGTGATATTTTAACTATGGCAAAAGCTTACAGCGAGGCCGGTGCAGATGAACTTGTTTTTTACGAAATTAGTGCCAGTGTTGAAAAACGCTTACTCGATGTAAATTGGGTAGAGAGTATTGCCCGTCATATTGATATTCCTTTTTGTGTGGCTGGCGGAATTAAGTCGGTTGCCGATGCAGCTCGCGTACTTGAACGCGGCGCAGACAAAATCAGCATTAACAGCCCTGCTATTGCTCGCCCTGAGCTAATAAAAGAGCTGCACGATGAGTTTGGTAAGCAATGCGTAGTGGTCGGTATAGATAGCTTTTACGATGAAGTGACCGGTGAATACTTAGTGTACCAACTTACTGGCGATCCTAATGCGTCAAGCCGTACCCGTTATAAAACACAAGAATGGGTTAAACGCGTACAAGACTTAGGAGCAGGCGAAATAGTATTAAACTGTATGAACCAAGACGGCGTACGTAACGGTTATGATATTGAGCAATTAAGTAAAATACGCGAACTGTGTAATATTCCTCTTATCGCCTCAGGCGGTGCTGGATCTATGCAAGATTTTGTAGATGTGTTTAAACAAAGTGAAGTTGATGGCGCACTTGCAGCCAGTGTTTTTCATAAAAATGTGATTAACATTGGTGAACTAAAACAATTTTTAACTAATAACCAAGTGGCAGCAAGATTATGATATTAACACTCGACAACCAAACTCAAGTTGATTTCACTAAAAGTGAAATGATCCCTGCTATTATTCAAGATGCACGTTCTGGTGTTATTTTAATGCAAGGCTTCATGAACAGCGAAGCACTAAAGGTGACACTTGAAAGTAACAAGGTAACGTTTTACTCGCGCTCAAAATCGCGTTTGTGGACCAAAGGTGAGTCATCTCAAAACTATTTAAATGTCGTGTCAGTGCATACCGATTGTGATAACGATTCTATTTTGGTACTAGCAAACCCACAAGGCCCAACATGTCATTTAGGTACGCAAAGCTGTTTTGGCGATGATGCAAAACCAAGCCTAAGCTTTTTAGCGCAACTTGAAGATGTTATTGTAGCGCGTAAAAACGACGACCCAGCTAAAAGCTATACAGCGTCTTTGTTTGCAGAAGATTTAAGCCGTAGTTGTCAAAAAGTAGGCGAGGAAGGCGTAGAAGTTGCCCTTGCTGCAATGAAACACGATAACGATGAGCTAACAAACGAGTCTGCTGATTTAATTTATCACCTTACAGTGCTATTACAACGCCAAGGCTTAGCCCTTGAAGACGTAGTTAAATGCTTAATAGGTCGCCACAAGTAAGTTGTAACTTTAATACCAACAACTTTTATAAAAGCACGCTTAAATTATTTAGTGTGCTTTAGCACATAGCGCACTAAATTCATTAATTAAAAGGATAATATTGAATGAAGAAGTTAGCCTCTGTCGTATTTACTGGCTTGGTAATTTCAGGTTGTTCTAGCGTTGTTACTGAGCAAACAGCCGCTATAGATCAACTTACACCATGTAATAAAATTCAAACCTTACTTGGTGCATACGATACCCGTTTTGAATCGCTAAAAACAACCAAAGTAACCACAAAATTTATGGATAGCTGGAGTACTAACTATCATTTAGTGGGTCAACAGTGCCAAATTACTGCATTTGATCATGATAATGTTATTTACCGCTGTCAAAATAGTTACAAAGAGCAAGTAGCTGCTGTAACAGATCATCAAAAAGCAGTGGCTTTTACTCGCCAATGTTTGCTTGAAAGCAATTGGCATGAAAGCCAAAAAGAGTCAAAAAACTCGATTCGTACTACTTTCGTACTTGATGAAAACACCCCTGTTATTTCAATCTACACCGGTAAAACGTTATCTAGTTTAAAATCGTGGTCTACCTCATTAGAAATTGGCAAATCAGTAGCTACTAAACAATAATTTTTTATAGGGTTTTATGGGTTTTCAAACAAAAACTAGCAAGACTAAACTTAAAACCGATTGTATTGGAGTTTGCCAGCGGCGCAGTGGCCTATGTACTGGCTGCGGACGTACCAACGATGAAATTTTTGAGTGGATTATTTTATCTGAAGATGAAAAAAAGGTGATTTTAGCAACCCCACGAGCCGATTAAGCAATGAATAGCTGGGGTTTTAATAGGTAAGCTAAACATCTGGGTTATAAAACTTTAACTTCAATAATAGACTAAAACTAACTGTTGTTAAATTTAGCCTGTTATTGAACGTTTGAAATAAATGGCATCTACTTTATTACTCATTATTTTTGTATTTATACCTTATAGGTTACCCGCTAGCTAAATTTATATCGGTTTGCGTAGCTTGAAAACAAGCGCTTACAACCTGCTTAAATGATTTATTAATGTCGATACTAATTACATTTAACTCATCTGCTTGGGGGATTTCCAATGTCTCGAATTGACTTTTTAATAGCTCAGTAGGCATAAAGTGCCCTCTTCTATCTTGCATTCGCTGCTTAACTAATTCAAAATTTCCCTGTAAATGTAAAAAAGTAATATTCACATTTCCTTCGCATATTTGCTCTCGGTATTTTTTCTTTAAGGCTGAACAAACAATAACGGCCACTTCATTTTTCTGCTCAATACTAAACGCAGCGTCACGAATTCTTTCTAACCACGGCACCCTATCATCATCATTAAGCGGTTGTCCTGATGACATTTTTAAAATATTTGCTTTGGGATGTAAATCATCGCCATCAATAAATTTAGCGTCCATTTTTTTCGCAAGCGCATAACCAATACTCGACTTTCCGGTGCTTGATACACCCATAATAATAAATATTCGACCCGCGTTTATTTGGCTCATTTAGCTAATCTCACTCTATTTTTTAAAAATTCATTAGCTTTGAATGAATTTTTATATTAAGTTACTGGTAACATGTTACGCGTAACTTAATATAATATGAAATTAAACACAAGTTAACTATCCTAATTTGAGTTGGATTTAAGTAGGAAATATATGTCAGATTTATCTTTAATACTAACCGCGGTAGGTTCTATTCTACTGTTACTTTTTTTAGTCATGAAAGTAAGGCTACACGCGGTTGTCGCTTTAATTTTAGTTTCGATGATAGCCGGGCTATTCTCTGGAATGAGCCCACAAATGATCGCAGAAACTATCCAAAAAGGAATGGGCGGCACTTTAGGCTTTGTTGCTGTTGTGGTTGCATTAGGTGCCATGTTTGGCAAAGTAATGGAAGAGACTGGAGCGCTTGACCGTATTGCTCATACCTTATTACATCGTTTTGGCGAGAAAAACGCTAACTGGGCGCTCACCTTTACTGGTTTTATATGTGCTTTACCACTATTTTTTGATGTTGCTGTGGTGCTTTTAATTGGTATTGCATTTGCTGTGGTACGTAAAGGCGGTGGTAGTGTTATTAAAATAGGGATTGCACTGCTTGCTGGTATTGCTGCTTGTCAGGCATTTCTTATCCCTGCGCCAGGCCCTATTTTAGTGGTATCTCAACTTGGTGCCGATTACGGTTATATGATTTTATTTGGTTTGCTTGCTGCTATTCCAGCTATGATCATTGGCGGCCCTCTTTGGGGATCGCTAATTGCTAAGTCAATTCATGTTGAACTACCTGAACACGCCCAAAACAATGATAATACTAGAGACGGTGAGGGCGAGCCTAGTTTTGGCTTAGCTCTAGGTTTAATTGCACTGCCATTATTAATGATTGCCTTAAATACGATTGGCTCTCGTTTTGTTGAGCAACAATCTAACTTACATCATTGGTTAGAGTTTATCGGTCACCCATTTACTGCAATTCTTGCAGCTTGCTTAATGGCATTTTATTTACTGGGTGTAAAACGCGGTGTACCACAAGATCGTATTATGGAAATTTGCAGTAGTGCCTTACAACCTGCTGGCGTTATCATTTTGGTAACAGGCGCTGGGGGAGTATTTAAACAAGTATTGGTTGATTCGGGTGTAGGGGCAGCGCTTGGTAATATTCTTGCGGGATCTGGCTTACCGATTGTTATGCTAGCTTTTATATTAGCAGCCGCAGTACGCGTAATTCAAGGCTCTGCAACTGTTGCTATGCTTACAGCATGCGGTTTAATTATACCTATGTTAGAGCCGCTTGGACTAGATGGCGCTCAGCTTGCTGCGGTTACTATCGCCATTGGTGGAGGCTCAATCGTTTTATCGCATGTAAATGACTCTGGCTTTTGGTTAGCTAATCGCTACCTTGGCCTTACTGAAATGCAAACGCTGAAAACATGGACGGTGATGGAGACCATCATTGGTACAACGGGTGCTATTGTAGCTATGATTATTTCCCTCTTTTTATAAATTATTTTTATTCATAAAACCCTAAATATGTCCGATGCTGTGCTTAAATAGCAGCATCGGTGTTTACTTCGAGTGTTATAGCTTTTACTGTTTGATGGAGGCAAGCACCATATTTCACTTACAACTCAATATTCTAGGTTTAATATTTTCTTGCTTTATGAGTGACATAGTTAATCAAACACTTTCGCCTAAATGAATCACATAACCGGTATCACATATTTGCTCATCGGGTGTTTCAATATCTGTTGTTGAACTAATACGACTGAGTAATTTAGCCCCTGCAAGGTTACCAATCTGATAACGCGGCGTGATCACACTGGCTAGCTGAGGCACCATAGATTGACCAATATCATGGCCATGAAAGCCTGCAACCCCCATATGCTGAGGAACAGAAATATTATTTCTTTGACACTCAAAAATAGCACCAATAGCCAAATCATCATTAGTACAAAATATACAGTCAGTATCTGGATGTTCTGTACGTGTTTTTTGCAATAATTTAGCGCCCAAACTAAACGACGAAGCTTCATTTGTCATCACACTTTTAGGAGTAAACCCCCTTAGTAACATTGCGTCGCTATAGCCTTGAAACTTCAATTGTGTGCGCATATCTAACCTTGCACCAAGGTAAACAATATTCCGGTAGCCTTTATCTAAAAGCGCATTGGTCATCTCAAAAGCAGCTTTAGCATTATCAAAGCCAACCGCTTGGTGTATTGGAGTGTGATGAATATCCATTATTTCAACCACAGGAATACCCGCCATAGCAATCATTTTTCGGGTTCTGTCGGTATGCGTTGTTTCCGATAAAATTAGCCCATCTACATGATATGATAATAAATATTCAACTCTCTTTTCTTCAATTTCGGGGCTATAGCCATAATGCGCGAGCATTGTTTGATACCCAGCAGGCTCAGTAATATCTTCAATTCCGCGAATAACTTGCGAAAACACTTGATTAGTTAACGATGGGACAAGCACACCTATAGAGTAGCTTTTGGCATTAGATAATAAATCTGGGGCTTTATTAGCAATATAACCAAGTGAATCTATGGCTGCTTTAATTTTGATTTGAGTTGTTGCTGATACTTTCTCTGGGTTACGTAAATAACGACTTACCGTCATTTTAGTGACCCCAACTGCATCCGCTATATTTTGAAGTGAAGAGCGTTTATTTTTTTTCATCACAGGTAATTAATTTATTATGTTACACGTAACATAACAATTATAATTGCGGTTAGCCACTTTTAAGCTATTTTGCTAGATAAATATAACCTTATTGATAATTATTTATACTATCCTGGCTTGCTTAGACCGTTTACTTATCAAGTTAGATACTTAATTATATGCTTTTCAATGAGTCAATAAATACAAATGCCTCAGTGTATAGAGGCATTTTAAACGATGTTATTACTTATAAATAGCTTACGCTTTACCGAGCGCTTGACTTACATCTGCAATAATATCGTCGATATTTTCAATACCAATCGATAAACGCACTAAATCACGGCTCACACCTGCATTAGCGAGTTCTTCATCATTAAGCTGACGATGCGTGGTTGATGCAGGATGACACGCTAGCGACTTAGCATCACCGATGTTTACCAAACGCAGTATCATATTGAGTGCGTCGATAAAACGAGTGCCTGCTTCCAAGCCACCTACAATACCAAAACTTAATATACCCGATGCTTTACCATTAGTTGTTTTTTTACACATTGCGTTGTATGGACTTGACGCTAAGCCTGCATAGTTAACCCATGAAACTTTAGGGTGCTTTTGTAAATACTCAGCCACCTTTTGTGCATTTTCGCAGTGACGTTCCATTCGCAAACCTAAAGTTTCAAGGCCAATTAGAATGTCTGATGCATTTTTTGGTGCAAGTGCCGCACCGGTATTTCTAAGCGGAACCACTCTACAGCGACCAATAAACGCGGCTTCTGCAAAGGCTTCGGTATAAACAACATTATGATAAGACGGATCTGGCTCGTTCATCATGGCAAAACGCGTAGCATTTGCTTTCCAATCAAATTTACCTGAGTCAACAATCATGCCGCCAATGGCAGTGCCGTGCCCGTTTATGTATTTAGTTAATGAATGCACCACTATATCGGCACCCAGCTCGAATGGGCGGCATAAGTACGGCGTTGCTACTGTGTTATCAACAATAAGGGGCACACCTTTACTGTGTGCTATTTTGGCTAATCGGGCAATATCAACAATATTACCTGCAGGGTTGCCAATTGATTCACAAAATACTGCTCGAGTATTATCATCTATTGCGTTTTCAAAGGCCTCAAAGTCATCTGCTTTGATCATCCGTGCTTCAATACCTTGGCGTGGTAATGAATGTGCAAATAAGTTGTAAGTGCCGCCATATACTTGGCTAGTACTAACAATGTTGGTGCCAACTTCACATAAACATTGAATTGCGTAAGTAATTGCTGCCATGCCAGAGGCTACAGCCAGTGCGCCTACGCCCCCTTCCATAGCCGCGATACGCTGCTCTAATACTGCGTTAGTCGGGTTCATAATACGGGTGTAAATATTACCAGGTACTTTTAAATCAAATAAATCAGCACCATGCTGGGTGTTATCAAACGTATAAGATGACGTATTATAAATTGGCACTGCTGCAGACTTTGTGGTTGATTCTGATTCGTAGCCATGATGCAGCGCTAAAGATTCTAGTTTCATTAGTATATTCCCTGTTATTAATTTACTTAGCGTTAAATTAGCACTTATATGCTACTAAGTGCACTTGAAATATACTAATGACAATTGAAATTTTTAACCTTTAAAAACAACCACTGTTAACTTTTAAAGCTATAACTAGTTTAGCTGTAAACTAAAACCAATAATAAAGAGTATTACGCCTAAGTGAACTACCCATCGACGCCACTCCGTGTCGACCAATGGGCTTCTACAGCCTTGACTTAGAGACTAGGCTGCTTCTTTTTTCTCAGTTCCAACAGCAAACTTCGATAGCTTGAAGACTTTCGTTTTAATGGCTGATTTCTGCTGAGATGTGGGGGTAACCCTTGCGACGATCCCAGCCGCAATCAAATCTAATTCACCTGTTTTTGCTATGCTTTTAGCCGCTGACAAGTCTCGGCTTTGGTAAGTTTCACAAGCCGTACATGTGAAATATCTGTCGTTCAATGTTAAAACATGATGTTGGCCGCATTCAGAACAAACCCCAGTGGATTTTTCAAGCCTGCCAATCTCGTGATAGAGTTTACCTTCAAGCTCAGTTTTGTATTTTGAAAGCTGAGTAATTAAGCCCATCACATTGTCGGCAACCATGCTGCCATTGAACTTTTGCATCCCTTTTACG